>CAZXNG010000038.1:0-9082 GCA_964642065.1 uncultured Halobacteriales archaeon | reverse complement strand
TCGCGCTCCAGGACCTCCTCCAGGGTGCTGGCGGTGGCGGGCTTCGACGGCGCGAGGGAGACGCAGCCTGCGTCCACCTTCGACGAGTCGTACGTCCCTATCTCCCGCGCACGGTCGACCACCTCCTGCTTGTCCCACGCGAGCAAGGGGCGGTGCACCGGCAGCGTCGCCGCCGCGTCGACGGCGTGGAGGTTCTGCGCGGTCTGGCTGGACTTCTGACCCAGCGCCTCGCCGGTGACGACGCCCGCCAATCTCTCTCGCTCCGCGACCTCCTCGGTGACCCTGTACATGAACCTCCGGTAGTGCAGCATCCGCGTGTGGTCGGTCTCCTCCATCAGCCGGTCTACGACGTCCTCGACGGGGACGCGGTGGAGCCGGAGCTCGCCGTCCGGGACGTACTCCGCGAGCGTGGAGACGGCCTCGTGGACGCGGGCGACGTGGTCGACGCCGCCGTAGCCGCCGAGGTCGAGGTAGACCGGCTCGACCGGCGACCCCCGCTTCATCGCCATCCAGGCGGCCACCGGCGAGTCGATGCCTCCGCTGACGAGCGCCGCCACCGGCTCCTGCGAGCCGAGCGGCAGTCCGCCGGGGCCGTCGACCGCGTCTAGGTAGACGTACGCCTCCTCGGCGCGGCACTCGACACCGACGGTGACGTCGGGTGCATCGAGGTCGACGGAGGCGCCGGTGGCCTCAGCTACCGCCGCTCCCGCCTCTCGCTCGATGTCCTCCGAGGTGAAGGGGTGCTGGCTGCGGTCTCCGGCGCGGCGTGCGTCGACGGCGAACGAGTTCTCTGGGGAGAGACCGGCGTCTCGAGCGGCTTCTACGGCTGCCTCCAACATCTCATCCATCTCCGGCTCCGTCGAGATGCAGGCGCTCGCGGAGGCGACGCCGAAGCAGTCGGCGGCCGCGTCGGCCGCGGACTCGACGTCGTCGGGTTCGCGGACGTAGACGCGGCTCCACCGGCGTTCGACGTCGCCGTCAACGCCGCGGCTCTCGAGCAGCGCCTCGAGGTTGCTGCGGAGCCGCTCCTCCATCCGGCTCTGGACGCCGCCGCTCTTCACACCTATCTCGCGGTGGCGGACGAGCACTACGTCGGCGTCCCCGGGTGCGTTCATCGACGGCTGTAGGTGGTGGAGACGTAATAGGTTTGCACGTTCCCCGCCCCAGAAGACGACGCCTGCGGCCGCAGACGTCGGGTACGTGGACGCTCCGGCGTATCGCCTAAGAAGACGGGGTACGTACCACGGTCGATGATACCACCCGTCGCCAGCGAGTTCGTCGCCGGCGAGTCGCCGGAGGCGGCGTTCGAACACGTTCGGGGGCTCAACTCCGACGACATAGAGGGCATGCTCAACCTGCTCGGCGAACACTACGACGCGAGGGCACCCGCCGACGAAGACGTGGAGGAGTACGTAGAGGTCGTCGAAAGTATCCAGGACGAGGACCTCGACGCCTCGATATCGGTGAAGCCCACGCAGCTGGGTCTTGACGTCGGGGAGGACGTCTTCGTCGAAAACCTCGGACGCGTGGTGGACGCCTCCGGCGACGTCTTCGTCTGGATGGACATGGAGTCCCGGGAGTACGTCGACGCCACCCTCGACGCCTTCCAGCGGTTCGCGGACGGCGGCGTCGGCGTCTGCCTGCAGGCGAACCTCCGGCGCACCCTCGGAGACCTCGACGACGTCGCCGACGTCGACGGCCGGGTGCGTCTGGTGAAGGGCGCGTACAGTCCACCGGAGTCCGCGGCGTACACCGGACGCGACGTCGAGCGCGCGTACCGCGAAGCCGTAGACCGCGCCCTCGACCCCGATTTCACGCCGGGGCTGGCGCTCGGCACCCACGACCTCGACCTCGTGGAGTACGCGGACGCGCTGGCGGAGGAACGCGACGACGGGTTCGAGGTGCAGATGCTGATGGGTATACGCGAACCCCTACAGCGGGAGCTAGCCGCCGACCACGACGTCACCCAGTACGTGCCCTACGGCACGCGGTGGAAGTCGTACTTCTACCGCCGGATAAAGGAGAACCCCTCGGGTGCGTTGCTCGCCGCGAGGTCGCTTCTCGACAGGTAGCGGGTGGGTTTTTGGAGCTGGCGTCCGTAGCTCTGGGGATGTCATCGAGAGGCCACTACGTCGACGGCGACTGGACTGGCGGCGGTGACGGGTTCCGGAGCGTGGAGCCCGCGACGGGGGACGTCCTCGGGGAGTTCCCCGACGCCACCCCGGAGGAGGTGGATGCCGCCGTCGACACCGCCCGCGAGGCGTTCTCCGACTGGAGCAGCAGGAGCCGGATAGACCGCGCGGAGCAGATGTGGGAGGTCCACGACGCCCTACGGAGCCAGGCGGACGAGCTCGGCGAGCTGGTCTCAAGGGAGTGCGGCAAGGAACTCGGTGAAGGCCGCGCCGACGTCGTCGAGGCCGCGCACATGACGGAGTGGGCGGCGGGCGACGCCCGGCATCCGAAGGGCGAGGTGGTGCCCAGCGAGGTCGCGGCGAAGGACAGCTACATGCGCCGACGGCCCCGCGGCGTCGTCGGCTGCATCACACCGTGGAACTTCCCCGTCGCCATCCCGCTCTGGCATCTCGCCGTCACCCTCGTCGAAGGTAACACCGTCGTCTGGAAGCCCAGCGAGCTCACCCCGCTGTGCGCCGAACGCGTCGTCGAATTGTTCGACGAAGCCGGCTTCCCCGACGGAGTCGTCAACCTAGTGCACGGCGAAGGCGACGCCGGCGCGGCGCTCGTGGACTCCGACGTCGACGTCGTCGTCTTCACCGGCAGCGCGGAGACCGGCGAGGAGATACAGCGCGAGGTCGCAGGCGACCCCAGCAAGACCTGCACGTGCGAGATGGGCGGGAAGAACGCCGTCGTCGTCACCGATAACGCCGACCTCGACCTCGCGGTACACAGCGCGGTGATGTCTGCGTTCAAGACCACGGGACAGCGGTGCGTGAGCGCGGAACGCCTGATAGTCCACGAGGACGTCTACGAGGAGTTCCGCGAACGGTTCGTCGACGCCGCCCGCCGCGTCAGGTTCGGCGACCCACTGGGCGAGGAGTCGTTCGCGGGACCGCTGGCGAGCGCGGGTCAGCGGGAGAAGTTCCTGCAGTACGTCGATGTCGCCCGCGACGAAGCCGACGAGGTGCTCGTCGACCGGTCGACCCTCGACAGTCCGGCCAACGACGAGGGGTTCTGGGCGGGGCCGTTCGTCTACGAAGCCGAGTTCGACCCCTCGTTGCGTGTCCTCACCGAGGAGGTGTTCGGACCTCACGTGGGCCTGATACCGTACAGCGGCGGCGTCGAACGCGCCGTCGAGATCAACGACGCGACGCCGTACGGCCTCGCCGGCGCCATCGTCAGCGAGGACTACCGCGAGCTCAACTACTTCCGCGACCACGCCGACGTCGGACTCGCCTACGGTAACCTGCCGTCGATAGGCGCGGAGGTCCAGCTGCCGTTCGGAGGTACGAAGCGCAGCGGTAGCGGCTTCCCCTACGCCCGCGAGATAGTGGAGACCGTCACCCATCGGACCGCGTGGACTGTGAACAACTCGAAGGACGTGGAGATGGCGCAGGGGCTGTCGGCGGATATACTGACGGAGGACGCCGACGACTAGCTTCCGCGCGTCGAGGGAGAGTGAGGAAGCCTTTTGTCGGACCGCCGCCAACCGACAGGGGAAGAGATGAGTTCAGTGGAAGCGGAGCGCGGCCTACCCGACCTCGCGGCTGTGGCGCGGTTGCTCCAGATAGGCGTCGTCATCGAGGAGTACGCCGAGGAGAAGAGCGCGCGGCTGCTGTCGGACGAGGTCGACGAAGAGATACGGGAGACCCTGATGGACAGCCTGGAGGAGAGTCTCGAACACAGGGACCAGCTAGTCGACCTCGTAGCGCTCGTCGGCGAGGACATCGACGCCGACACCGTCGAGAGCAGGGTTCGCGACGCCGTCGAGGCCGCGGTCGACGAACCCGAGGACGAGCACGAGGCGCTGCAGAGGCAGCTGGAGAGCGAGCTGATGGCGTACGAGTTCTACGACAGCGTCCTCGACGCCATCGACGGCTCCGACCTCGACTGCATGGACTCCGGCACAGTCGACGAGGTGACGTCGACGCTGGACGACATACGGGAGGACGAGCTGGAGGACGCCCGAGAGCTCGAGAGGAGGCTGGAATGACGACCGAGGCTGCGGAGATGACGGAGAGCGCGGAGATGTACCTCAAGGAGATATACCTGCTGTCGCGCGACGGAGACGCCGCCAAGACAGGAGAGATAGCCGACCGCTTGGAGGTGTCGCCGCCGAGCGTCAGCGAGAAGCTCGACGACCTCAGCGAACGCGGGCTCGTAGAACACGAGAAGTACCGCGGAACCACGTTGACGGACGAGGGTCGGGAGCGCGCCGTCGACCTCCTGAGGAAGCACTGTCTCATCGAGCGGTTCCTCGTGAAGTTCCTCGACGTCGAGGAGGGGTTCCACGACGAAGCATGCCGGATAGAGCACGTGATGAGCGAGGACGTCGCCGGCCAGCTCTCCGCCGTCGTCGACCAGGAGCCCGACTGCCCGTCGTGCTACGACCCAGAGAGACAGCACTGCGCCACGCTGTTCTCCGGCTGACCCTCCTCCGATTCTCATCTACCTGTCGAGAAGCAGGGGTTTGACGGCGGCCCACAGTATGCCGGCGACACCCACCAGCGCGAGCACGCCGAACGCGAGCATCCACGGGTTCGGTAGCTCCATGGTGTACACCGGCGGCGTTCCGTAATATGCCTAAGGGTTCGAACTCTACAGCAGCACGTGAACCCACGGTACACCGAGGTCGACGGCCGCCGACGCGTCGTCTGGAGCGACGGCGACCGCGTCGTCGAGCTTTCGGCACCCCTCAGGGGCTACGGCATGCTCGTCGTCGCCGTCGACGGCGAGGAGCGGGAGAGGTACTACGGGCTGGAGATGGCTGTCGACCACGTCGCCGAACTCCACGACGTACCGCCTCACGAGGTCGAGCTTCCGGAGGAAGCAGAGGACATGGGGATGTAGCAGTCTCCGAGACGTACCTCTATTCACCCGCACAAGATTTATACGTATATACCGATACCGTACTTCGATGGCATCCGCTAACTACGAGATAGGTTTCACGCAGGGCGAGGTCGACGACGTAGCGAGGACTCTGAAGGCCGAGATCGCCGGACAGCTCGAGGACGAACACGCCGACGAGCTCGTCCTCGGGACGACCGAGGTTGTCTCGCGTAAGAGCCGTGACGCCGACCTCACCGAGGAGCTCGTCGACGACGTCGGCGGCGTCATCAACCACAGGCTGGTGGAGAGCGGCGCAGCCGACGACCTCGTGGAGAAAGGTACCGTCGACATCCAGGAGCACGTGCTCAAGGACGAGTACGCCGAGGACATCATGTGGGACGTCGGCGACGAGATAGTCCGGCTGCTCCAGGGGCCGAAGGCCGACGAGCTCGTGCTCGATGTCGCCGACATAGTCCTCGACCACCTGCCGGGCGTGCGTAGGATGGGGATGGTGCGGCGTATCGTGAAGAAGGTCGCGAACAAGCTGCTCGGCCGACGCGCCGACATGGTCGTCGAGGACGTCGGCGACGTCATCATAGAGAAGATAATCGAGGGAGGGCACAGCGAGGAGCTCGTCGAGGAGACCCTGAACATCGCCGCGTACAAGCTCATCGAGGAGGACGAGAGCGAGAGCCTCGCCACAAGCCTCGTCGACACCGCGGTCGAGGAGATGATACGGCAGGGTGAAGCCGACGCCCTCGTCGACGACACCCTCGATGCCACAGGCGACAGACTCGTCGAACAGGGGGTGAGCGAGGAGCTCGTCGACGAGACCCTGGAGCTCGCGCTCCGTCGGATGATAACCGAGCACCTCGTCGAGGAGGTCGTCGAACAGATGCAGGCCGAGTACCCCGTACAGTAGCGCCCTCCGCCATCCTCCGGGCGAGGGGAGACCGGACGCCTCCGGCGAAACCTAGTTACATCCTCCCACGCACCAGTCGACATGGACTACAGCGTGGTCTCACCAGACGACGTCGACCGTGTCGACATGGGAGAGATGACCGACGGGATGATAGAGCCAGACGTCCGCAGGATACAGGCGGAGCTCGACCTCGACGAGATGGTGGCGAACCTCTGGTACTTCGACGAGGGCGAAGCCATCACCCACCACGTGCACGAGGAGCAGGAGGAGGTCTACCTCGTCGTCGAAGGCGAGTTCGAGGCGAAGTTCGGCGAAGCAGGAGACACAGAGGTGGAGACGCTGGAGGAGGGCGACGTCTTCAGCGCGGCCGCCGAGACGCCGCACGGCCACCGCTGCGTCAGCGAGGGCGGCGGCGTGGTGTTCGCCGTCGGCGCACCCAACGTTACCGACGTCAACCCCAGCACGTACACGCCGTACGAGGACGCCTGAACCCGGTCTCCTGCACGCCGTCGTCGGCCTTAACCCCTTCCGTCGCATACTCTCCTGCATGGAAGACGACAGCGGCTCGATCACGATGTACTCCGACTACGTCTGCCCCTTCTGCTACCTCGGCAGGCGGTCGCTCGAGCAGTACCAGGGCAGCCGCGACGAACCGCTGGAGGTCGACTGGCGGCCGTTCGACCTCCGGATGCAGAAGAGACGGGACGACGGCTCGGTGGACTGGAGCGTCGACGACGGCAAGGACGAGGCGTACTTCGACCAGGTCCGCGAGAGCGTCCGGAGGCTGAGGGGGAGGTACGGCGCCGACGAGATGCTCGACCTTGACGAACTACCCGAGGAGGTCGACTCGTTCGCCGCGCAGGTGGCGTCGTACTACGTGGCCGAGGAGCATCCGAACTCGTGGGAGAGGTTCGACGAAGCCGTCTTCGACGCCCTCTGGCTCGAAGGACGGGACATCGGCGACCCCGACGTCCTCGCAGACGTCGCCGGCTCCGTGGGGCTCGGCGCCGACGAGGTACGCGACGCCCTCGAGGACGACGCGCTCCGCGGAGAAGTCCGCGAGAGGTTCCGCGAAGCCCACTGCGAGGGCGTCTCGGGAGTGCCGACGCTCGAGTACGGCGAACACGTCGCCCGCGGCGCGGTGCCGCCGGAGCAGCTGGAGCGGCTGGTCGAGGGAAGCTGAAGAACAGGACCGGCGGCAGCGAACGGCCTATACCTTGAACGACTCGCCGCAGCCGCAGGTCGACTCAGCGTTGGGGTTCTGGATGTCGAAGCCCGTGCTCTCGAGGGACTCGACGTAGTCGACGGTGCTGCCTTCGAGGTACTCGGCGCTGTGTTCGTCGACGATTAGCTCGACGCCGCGGTGCTCGACGACGATGTCGTCGTCGGCTACGTCGTCGTCGAACTGCATGCCGTAGCTGTATCCCGAGCAGCCGCCCTGCTGGACGTAGACCCTGATGCCGTAGCCATCGAGGTCCTTGTTGTCGATGATCTCCTCCGCCTTCTCCGCCGCCGTCTCCGTCAGCGACAGCACCCGTTCACCCTCGACTTCCGTGGACATACGGGTTGATACCCGACGCACGATGTTAAGGCTTGTCGTAGACCTTTATCCTCCGTCGCCGTCAACACGGGTTAGATGGAAGTCTACGTCTCCCTGTCGACGGAGCGGCTCGCCGAGGACGGGGAGTTCGACGTCGAGGAGATGGGAGTCGCCTGCGTCGCCGCGCTCGCCGGCGACCGCGTCTACTTCTTCGAGAGCGGCGACTGGAGCCGGCTCGCCGACCTGCTCGGCTACGCGGACCTGGTGGTCGGCGTCAACAGCTTCACCCGGGAGGGCGTCGAGCACGTTGCCGGAGTGTTTGACGCCGACTACCTCGGGGTGCAGGAGGAGGTCAGCGACGCCGCCGGAACCCGCGTCAGCCTCGACAACGTCGCCCGCGCCACCCTCGACCGACCGCGCCCCGACGCCATCCAGCTGCCCCTGGAGTGGCAGAACGAGAGGTACGGGAAGGTCCGGCGGGCGCTGAAGCAGGACGTCCTGCTGCTGAGGGAGCTACACCGGAGGATGCAGCGTGGGACGGTGTCCTTCGTCGACCCCGATTCGATGGAGACTCACGCGGTAGAGATAGACCTCGAAAGTTAACCCGCGGCACCTCGAAACGTGATACCATGCAGCATCTCGTGGTCGGCTGCGGCTACGTAGGCGGGGAGCTCGCCCGCCGCCTGCGTGACAGGGGCGACGACGTTACCGCGGTGTCCCGCACCGGCGTCTCCATCGACGGAGTCGACAGCTTGGAAGCCGACGTCCTGGACGGGTCGCTCGATCTCCCGCCGGCGGACTGCGTCTACTACCTCGTGTCGAGCGGCAGCCGCGGCGACCCCGACGCCTACCGTCGGGCGTACGTCGAAGGCCAGCGGAACGTCCTCGCCGAGGTAGCCGACGACGTCGACTACCTCTACAGCTCCAGCACCGGGGTGTACGACACAAACGATGGCAGCTGGGTGGACGAGGAGACGCCGCTGGACCCCGACACCCCGGTGCGCGAGGTCCTGGTGGAGGCGGAGGAGGTGGCGCGAGACGCGGGCGGCTCGGTCGTCAGGTTCGCGGGACTGTACGGTCCCCACCGGTTGAGCGCCGACCGGTACCTCGACGGCGCGGAGGTCCGGAGCGGCTACCTCAACCTGCTGCGGCGGGAGGACGCGGCTTCGGCGGCGCTGGCGGCACTCGACGGCAGCCACGACCTGTACCTCGCGGTCGACGACGAACCCGTCCACCGGCACGACCTCAGCCGGTGGCTGTCGGAGTACACCGGCCGCAACGTCGGCGACCTCGTCGACGAACCCGCGCGCTCGAACCGGCGGTGTCGGAACGACCGGCTGCGGGAGGGAGGCTGGCGGCCCCTGTATCCCACGTACCGCGAGGGATTCGGAGACCTTCTCGACTGAGGTCCCCGCCGAACCGCGGTCAAAAGCGGCTGAAGCGTTTTAAGCCGCCGGTGGCTCCTCTCCTCTATAGAGATGACCCGAACAACGCCTCTGACGCCGATAGAGGAGGCGGTCTACCACCTCGAGGACTGGACGCAGCACTGGAACGTCCAGATAGAGGTGGAGGCCGGCGACGACGTGGACGTCGACCGCTTGAGGGAGGCCGCCGTC
>CAZXNG010000037.1:5460-9102 GCA_964642065.1 uncultured Halobacteriales archaeon | reverse complement strand
CCGCAGCGAGTGCGTCAACAAGTACTTCGACTTCGCGGAGTTCGAGCGCGCCGCCAGGACGGCGCGGGAGGCGGGTGCCGGAGTCAAGACCTACCTCCTGATGAAGCCGCCGTTCGTCACCGAGCGCGAGGCGCTCGACGACGCGGTGTACAGCGTCCGGAAGGCGGCGGAGCACTGTCACACCGTCAGCGTCAACCCCTGCAACGTCCAGCGGTACACCCTCGTCGACAGACAGCACTACCGCGGCGGCTACCGGCCGCCCTGGCTCTGGAGCGTCGTCGAGATGCTGAAGAGGACGGCGGACGAGGACGCCATCGTCGTCAGCCACCCCGTCGCGCCCGGCGGTGACCGCGGCTCCCACAACTGCGGAGACTGCGACGACGACGTCTACGACGCCATCAAGGCGTACGACGAGACGGGCGACGCGTCGATACTCGACGAACCCGACTGCGAGTGCAGGGAGCAGTGGCGGGAGCTGTTGGACAGGGAGCGTAGCTGGCACGTGCCGCTGGCCTAGCCTCCGAGGCTGGATGTCTCAAGCGCTGACTCCGGACCTCCGCGATGTCAGGACGTAGCGTTCGATTCTGGGGAACCGGTGGTGTTAGACGCGTTGACCGTCTCAGTGGCGTTCCACCAGTACTCGTATGGCGGTAGCTCTTCGGGGAACGCTATCTCGCGGCAGGATGGGTCGGCCTGGTCTGCCACGGACGAGGCTGAGACGCGTATGGCGTCCACTGCATCTGCAGAGGCGTTCCCCTGTCTCATGTACCCCGACGACAGGGTGACGTTCCTCCCCCCTCTCGGCACGTCGAAACGCCTACCGACTTCCCCAAGCAACCGTCTCTCCGAGGATTCCGTCTCGTTGTAGAACTGTGCCACGAAGGTGAACCTGACGGCCTCTCTGTCGGGGCAGTAGAGGTGGGGCTCCGCTCTCATCTCCACGGTGGCGAGCCCGTCCTCCGTCTCGCCTTTCTGCAGGTCGGTGATTACGATTTGCTGGTACGTGTTCTCTGCGTTCGGTACGGTGAACCAGACGTAGGCTCCGAGGAAGGCGACCATGGCTACGATGAGTATGCCGAGCACGACCGCGGAGACCTTGAGCCAGCGCTCCATCCTACTGTGCTGATACGTGGGGGGAAGTTTAGCTTTGGGGCGACATCGTCCGGCTCAGATGTACTCCTCTTCGAGCACCCAGCCGAGGGCGCGCTTGTAGTAGGTGAACATCTCGCGGACGCCCTCGTGCCTCATCTCCTCGTCGTCGAGCTCTTCCTTCAGGAACTCGTACTGGTCGCGTATCTCCTCCTCGTCTCGCATGAGGCGGCGTAGCGGCTCCCACGTCATGAATCCATCCTCTCGGCCTCGGCGGCGAAGCCGTTAACTGACCTCCGCGCGTGTCCACGTGCATGAGCGACTACGCCGTGGTGTCGACCGAGGACGTGTCGAAGACCGACCTCAGCGAGATCGAAGCGATACCTCCGGACCACGACATCCGCGACATCGACGGCGCGCTCGGCGCCGACGAGGTCGCGGTCAAGCTCTGGTACTTCGAACCCGGGGAGGAGATAAACTACCACGCTCACGGGGAGCAGGAGGAGGTGTTCTACGTGCTCGAGGGTGAGTTCTCGCTGAAGCTCGGCAGGAGCGGCGACACCGAGATAGTCGATGTCGGACCCGGCGACTGGTGGCGCGCCTCCGCGATGATAGGGCACGGCCACCGGTACCTCGGCGACGACACCGGCGTCGTGCTCGCCATCGGTGCGCCGAAGGTCGACGACCCCGGATTGAACCCGCACGAGATATCCGACGAGGAGATAGACGGGTAGCTCCGTGGTGAAGGAGAGAAGTCAGCCGTAGCTCTCGTCGAGGTAGTCGAGGACGTTCTGGCTCTCGGATATCACCGCGCCGCGGGAGCTGTCGACGAGCACGGGCACCTGTCTCTGTCCGCTCACACGCTTTACCTCGTCGCGCCGCGAGTGCAGTCCCTCCACCCAGACGCTGTCGAACTCCAGGCCGAGATCTTCGAGCCTGTCGACGACGAACTCGCAGTAAGGACAACCCTCGAGCCGGTAGAGCGTCAGCGACATGGGGAGTTATACTGTCTCGACGTAGATAAACAGACGTGTCCCACGAGCCGGACGACCCGAGGACATCGGACGCGGACGAACCGCTCGGTGTCGACGACGCTCTACCCGACGTAGAGGCTCTCCTGTGTGACGGAGAGGTGTTTCGACCGCGTGCGCTCGAGGAGACGGTCGGCGACCGAGGACTCTTGCTCTCGTTCCACGGCTTCAGCTTCTCCGCCATCGCGACGAACTGGTGGAAACGGTACGAGAGGTACGGCTGGAGCGACATCGAGGGAGTGCCGCTCGTCTGCGTCTGTCGTGACGGACCATACGCAGTCAACGAGTTCGTCCGACAGGTGGACGCCTCCTTCGATGTCTACGCCGACGTCGACGCCGAGATAGCGGACGCGTTCGGCCTTCGCAGGAGTCGTGACGACATGCCCGACGCGTCCACCGCACGGCGCGCGGTCTACGTCTTCGACGACGCAGGCAGGGCGACCTACAGGTGGCTGTCGGACGACGACGTCTCTCCGGTGGACGTCGACGGAGTAGAGGAAGTGGTGTCGAGTCTTTGAAAAGGCGGTATAACGAGAGCGTGTGTCGCCGACAGAGCCTCCGTCAGCTGACCTCTATCTCGACCTCTCGGCTGACGTCCTCCGCCGCCGGAGAGGTGAGGGCGAAGTAGATGACGAACCTGTATCCGTCGCCGACCTGTACGTTCGCGGTGCCGAGGTAGAGGTCGTCGTCCACCTGACGTAGCTCGTCACGAATCCGGCTGATTCCAGGAGGGTTGCCCGGCTGGTCGTAGTCGAGCACAAGTACCTTCTCGCCGTCGACGACGGACTCGTCCTCGTAGGTCTGGAACTCGAAGGTCTGGTGGTCGAGCGGACCGAGCTCGAACCGGTTACTGCCCTGGAAGCCGTCGACGTGCTTGCCCTTCCACGGCAGGAAGGGGTTGTTCACGACCTGTCGCACGGGTTCGAGCCTTAGGGCGCCTCGGCCGGCGAGCACGCGGCCTTCGGTGGCGCCCTGTACGTCGCTCTCGTCGGGTGCTTGACCCTTCGCGAAAAGCTGGTCTAGCTCTGCTTTCGACATCTCCACGAGGTCGTCTATCTCCGTCATATACGTCCAGATGAAGAGGACTTAATTAGTCTTACTGCCGGACTAGTCCCGCTCCCGCGTTAAACCGGAGACATAACTATCGAAAGAACGGAAGGCAGACCGACCCCAGGGGGCCGGTTCAGCTTATCTGGACCTCGGCCTCTTCCTCGGATGCTGGGCTGCGTGGCCGGTTGGCGTCCAGCGCGAAGTACGTCAGGAACCGGAAACCGTCGCCGATCCTCACGTTCGACGTGCCGAGGAACAGTCCGTCGTCGACCTCCTTGAGGTCGTCGCGTATCCTCCTTATCCCTGGCGGGTTCTCCGCAGTGTCGTAGTCGAATATCAACACGTCGTCGTCATCGTCTTTCAGCGACTGGGTGACGTACATGTCGAACTCGAAACCCTTCCTCTCCAGAGGTCCGAGTTCGAACCTGTTGCTGCCGTGTCGGCCTTCGACGTGCTTGCCCTTCCACGGCAG
>CAZXNG010000037.1:0-5360 GCA_964642065.1 uncultured Halobacteriales archaeon | reverse complement strand
CTCGACTTCCTCACCGAAGCCGTCGACCCCTCGAAGGTCGAGTTCGGTGAAGGCCCCCGCGAGGAACACGCCGCCGACTGGGCGAGCGAGCTCATCGGCGCAGGAGTCACACCCGACGCCGTCGTGACGCCGACGTCGACGGAGGACGTATCCCGCGTCCTCTCAGCCTGCGACGAACGCGGCGTCCCCGTGACGCCGTACGCCGCCGGAACCGCGCTCGAGGGACACGTCGTACCCGTGGAATCAGGTGTCTCGCTCGACATGAACGAGATGGACTCCGTCGTCGACGTCCGGCCCGACGACTTCCAGGTCGACGTCCAGCCCGGCGTCATCGGCACCGACGTCGACGAAGCCGTCGAACGCCACGGCCTGTTCTTCCCCCCGCTACCCAGCAGCGGAGGCATCAGCACCATCGGCGGCATGATAGCCACCGACGCCGGCGGGATGCAGACCGTGAAGTACGGCAAGGTCGGCGACTGGGTGGTGACCCTGGAGTGCGTTCTCGCCGACGGCAGCGTCGTCCAGGCCGGAGGATGCGCCGTGAAGTCCAGCAGTGGATACAACCTGAAGGACATCGTCGTCGGCAGCGAGGGAACACTCGCCGTCGTCACCGAGGCGACGCTCCGTCTGAAGGGCATCCCCGACGAGATACGCGGCGCGCGGGCTCTGTTCCCCGACGTAGACAGCGCCGCCGACGCCGTCAGCGACGCCGTCCGCAGCGAGGTCGACGTCGCCAAGATAGAGCTCATCGACGACGTCGCCGCCGAGATGGCGAACAGCTACCTCGGCACCGACCTACCCGACACCCCGATGGTGTTCCTCGAGTTCCACGCCAACCACGGAGTCGAACGTGAGATAGAGTTCGCCCAAGCGGTGTTCGAGCAACACGACGTCGACGTGTTCGAGACCGCCGACCGCGAACGGATGGACGAACTCTGGGACGTACGCCGCGAACTCGGCTTCGCCGTCCGCAGCTACGACCCAGACCTGCATCCCGTACAGGCCGGCGACATCGCCGTACCCATCAGCAGGTACCCCGAGATGGTGAAGGAGATAAAGCGCCTCGGCGAAGAGAACGACCTCCTGATACCGGTCTTCGGACACGCCGGCGACGGCAACGTGCACTACGCCCCGATGGCGGACCCCGACGACCAGGAGATGTACCAGCGCGCAGCCGACGTCTACGAGGAGGTCGTCGAACGCGCTCTCGAGCTCGGGGGGACTGCTACGGCGGAGCATGGTATCGGACGCGGCAAGAGACACTACATGGTCAGGGAGCACGGCGAGGAAGCCGTGGACGCCATGAGACGGGTCAAACAGGCGCTGGATCCCAACGGTACCCTGAACCCCGGCAAGATACTTCTGGACGAAGGCTGAACGCCGGAACCGAAGCCGTCACTTGCTCGGGATCTGAACGTCCAGCACCCCGACCTCCTCGCTCTCCACGAGCTCCCTCAGCGCGGGTTCGACCCGTTCGACGTCGTCCACGTGTTCCGCTTCTGCGCCGTACGAACGCGCGCTCTCCTCTATCCGGATGCCCGGCAGGTCCATGCCGGGGAACTCGTAGTCGTCCTCGACGCCGCCGAACAGATCGAGGGTGTTGTCCTTGAGTATCCGGTAGCTGCGGTTGTCGGGCACCACCACTGTGAGGTCGACGTCCTCACGCACCGCGGTGTATATAGACTGCGGGTAGTAGAGGTAGCTGCCGTCGCCGACGAAGCCGACGACGCGGCCGTCGAGGTCGAGGTCCTCGTGTGCGACGGCGGCGCCTACCGCCGCCGGCAGGCCGTAGCCGAGGCCGCCGCCCTTGCTGCCGATGTAGCTCTCGGGACTTATGTCGTACTGAGTCAGCAGCGCGTACTTCGACGTAACCCCTTCGTCGACTACGAAGGAGTCGGGTGCGACGGAGTTCAACGCCTCGACGATGTCGTACTTCGTCGGTAGGTTCTCCTCCCCTTCCGTGTGGTCCATGTCCTTTATCTTCGCCTCCACCATCTGCTTCGCGCTGTCGATGGTGTCGTACCGTTTCTCGACCTTCTCGTTGTCTATCCTGCCCTCCAGCCCGTCTGCGAGCCGGCCGGCGACCGCGCCGGGGTCGCCGAGGACGGCGACGTCCGCCGAGGCGTTCTTCCCTATCTGCCAGCCGTCGTCCGAGACCTCGACGCAGGTGGTGCGTTCGCTCACCAGCTCCTGCTTCTCCTTCCACAGCGTGGAGTTCGTCGAACATCCGACGAAGACGACGGTGTCGACGTCGAGGAGGGTGGAGGTGAGGCGGGCGCGCGGCGGCAGGTACGACACCCACTGGGGATGCGACGTCGGGAAGTTGCCCTCGCCGGTGAAGACCTCTCCGTGGACGCGGGCACCGGTCACCTCCGCAAGCCGCACCACGTCGTCGACGCCGTCGTTGCGTGCGACGCCGTCGCCGACTACGAGCACGAGGCTGTCTGCGTCTTCGACCGCCTCGACCGCCTGCTGCACGTCTTCCTCGGAGCCGGCTCCTGGGCGCGGGATGCTGCCGAGGGGTTCGACGTCTCCGTCGGTCTCCGTGGTGGTGACGTCCATCGGAAGCGCGAGGAACACCGGCCCCGTCGGCGGCGTGAGGGCGACGCGGAAAGCCCGACGTAGCATGCCCGGGACCGCGTCGACGGACTTCACCTCCGCGCTCCACTTCGTGAAGTCCTCCGTCATCTTCACCATGTCGCCGGCGAGGATGGGCTCCTCGTGTTCGAAGTCGGTCGCGTGGTTGCCGGCGGTGACGACGAGGGGTACGCCGCTGTACTTCGAGCCGTGGAGGTTGCCGAGACCGTGCGCGAGTCCCGGCGCCACGTGGAGGTTGGCGAAGCCGACGGCGTCGTCGCGGTGGTACCGCATCGTGGAGGCGTAGCCCGCGGCGGCTCCTACGGCGACGTCCTCGTGGAGGCAGAGCGTGTAGTCGAGGCTGCTGTCGGGCAACGCGTTCACCAGCGGTAGCTCGGTGGTGCCGGGGTTGCCGAAGACGCGTTCTACGCCGTACTCCTCCAGCGCGTCGACTATCAGCTCTGCGCCCGTCGTCATAGGTCCGGTGTCTCCATTATGTCGGGGACCCCGCGCGCCTGTATCGTCTCACCCACCATGAAGGACGACGCGGGCGACGCGAGGAACAGTATGAGATCGGCGGCTTCCTCCGGCTCACCTATCTTCCGTTTGACCTCGCTGCGCTCTATCTCGTCGGCGCTGACGCCCATCTGCTGCTCCACACCCTCCGTCGCAACGTACCCGGGAGCGAGGCAGTTGACGCGGACGTCGTGGTCGCTCCACTCGTACGCCAGAGACGAAGTCAGATTGACGACTCCGGCCTTCGCGGCGCCGTAGTGGCTCATCATCGGCGCACCCTGAACTCCGGCGACGGACGCGAGATTGACGACCGTGCCACCACCGTCCTTGAGGTAGTCGCCGGCGGCGTGGCAGCAGTTGTAGGTTCCCTTGAGGTTTATCTCGACGATGCTGTCCCATCCGTTCGGGCTGATGCCGTCGAAGTTACACATGAAAGACGCGCCCGCGTTGTTCACGAGGACGTCGACGCCGCCGAACTCGTCGGCGACGGCGTCTACGAACTCCTGGACGAGGTCGTGGTCGCGCACGTCGACGGAGTCGCCGTAGACCTCGCCGTGCTCCGACAGGTCGTCGACGGCTTCGTCTACGTTGTCCTGGTCGCGGCTGCAGACCGCGACGCTGCAGCTGGCGTCGAGGAACTCCTCTGCTGCGACCTTGCCGATACCCTTGGTTCCACCGGTCACTATCACGCTTCCGGACACGTCGAATCTGTCGAACGCCATGTGACAGACAGGGAGTCCAACGCCCTAAAGGTTGAGGCGGCCTTTCGAGGCGTCCGGTGTCAGCCGTCGCGCGGCGCAGAGGCAGCTAGCTCTCTCGCGTGTACTCGTCGGGCTCCCAGTCGTGCGGGGTCCCCGACTCGACCTCGCCCGCCTTGTAGACGCCGCGAGCCAGTGCTATCTCCGTCTCACCCTGGAGAACGACGGCGTCGACGACGGCGGACGACTGACCGAGACGGACGACCTCCGCCTCTGCTCGTGCGTCGCCGGTCATGGGTTCGAGGTAGTCGATACGCATGTCGATGGTCGGCGACGGCCCGTGGGTCAGGGAGACGACGGCGGCTCCTCCCGCTGTGTCGGCGAGAGCGTACGGTACCGCGCCGTGGGCGACGTGGCGCGAAGGGTTCGACGAGAACTCGTCGACCATCTCGACCGCCACCTCTGCGTAGCCGTCCTCAGCCTCCACCACCTCGAACCCCATGTGTTCGACGAACGGCAGAGCGCCGAACAGGTCGGACAGGTCCATGTGCGTTAGGTTCGGTCGTGTGAGGTAACCGCTTCGGAAACCTGCCGCCATCCCAGGGAAGTTATCTATCGCTGTATCCGGAAGAGCCGTCTGAGGTAGCCGTTGACGAAGACGCCGCCGGGGTCGACCTCCTCGCGGTAGTCGAGGAACTCCTGCAGCCGAGGGTATATCTGATGCAGCCTGTCTACCGAAGTCGAGTGCATCTTGCCCCAGTGAGGTCGACCGTCGTACCGTTCGAACACCTCCTCGCACTCGCGGAACACCTCCTCGTAGCTCTTCTCGTGGTACCGGTGGACGGCGACGAAAGCCGTGTCGCGGCCGTAGGCCGGCGAAAGCGGGAGGTCGTCGGCCTCGACGAACCGTACCTCCACTGGGAACACGGTGTCGTGGCGTTCGACGACATCACGTATCTCGCCGAAGCAGTCCGCTAGCTCGTCGACGGGTACGCCGTACTCGGTCTCGTGGAAACGGACGTCGCGCGACTCGGGGTAGACGAACCGCGCGGCCCCTTCCTTCGTCGTGGGCCGCATGGACTTCGACGCAAGCCGCGCGAGCGACTTTGAGTCCATCCGCGTCGACAGCTCGCAGACGCAGCGCCACGCGAGGTTTTCCAGCCGGCCACTCGGACGTCGTCCGCCCTCGGCGTCCGTCTCCGTCGAAGCCTTGGTTATCGCGGTGTCGGTGTACGGGAACCAGAAGAACTCGTAGTTCCGGTACCTCTCGACGTTCTCCCGGAACCCCGCGAGCACGTCGTCCACGGGCCGTCGACCGCGCTCCATCCGGAGGCCGTAGCTTTCCACGAGGCTCCACTCTACCTTCGTGACGACGCCGAGCGCGCCGAGCGACAGCCGTGCGAGGTCGAACCCCCTGTCGCCCTCTTCGTATCTCCGGCGTTCGCCGTCCGCGGTGACGAGCTCGACTGTGGACAGCTGGTTCGAGATCACTGGAAATCTCCCGGTTCCATGGGTGCCTGTCGCCGTCGCACCCGCCACCGTCTGCCGGTCGACGTCGCCGAGGTTCTC
>CAZXNG010000036.1:0-9130 GCA_964642065.1 uncultured Halobacteriales archaeon | reverse complement strand
TGCGGAACCGCCTGGTCTACCACGGAGAGTAGCACGGAGAACGAAAGAAAGCTTGAAGTTTCGACGACGCTATTTGGAACCATCATGACGAAGCTCCTCGCGATGAACCTCACGGACATGAGGGTGATGGGGGACGACGGGGTCGAGTTGGGCGAGCTACACAACATCACCTGCGACCTCGAGACGGGGAAGCTCGGTGACCTCGTCATCGATCCTTCCGAGAAGGCGGAGGAGAGCTACGAGGTCGGCGAAGACGGCTACGTCTACATCCCGACGAGACGGCTGACCGCGGTGAAGGACTACGTCGTCGTCAAGAGCTAGAGGCGGTCGGATGCAGGTTCTAGACTCCTCGGCGTTCATCCTCGACTACGAACCCGAGGGCGACGTATCGTCGGTGGAGGGCGTCCGCGGCGAGCTCGAAGACAGCTCGCGGTACAGGTTCGACGCGATGGAGGGCTCTGGGATGCACGTTCACGTACCCGAGGAGCACTCGCGTGAGCGGGTCAGACGCGCCGCACGGGACACCGGAGACGCCGACGTTCTCAGCGATGTCGACGTCGAGGTGCTGGCGACCGCTCTCGAGCTGGACGCCGAGGTGGTGACCGACGACTACGCCATGCAGAACGTTGCCGACGAGCTCGAAGTCGAAGTCGTCACCATCGGCCAGAGCGGCATCGAGGAACGCAGGGACTGGGTGTACCAGTGTCAGGGCTGCGGTCGGGAGTCCGAGGAGCCCGGGGACTGCGTCGTCTGCGGCACGGAGAAGACCCGGAAGAACCCGAACTAGGCTCTACCTCTCGACCTCTTCGAGTAGCTCGGCCGCTAGGGCTATCGAACGCTCGGGGTCGGGTCCGAGCGGCGAACCCACGACGACGGTGTCCACCCCGACGCTGTAGAGCTCCTCGACGCGTTCGATACATTCGTCCGGGGTGCCGTAGACGCAGAACGCGTCCAGCATCCCCTCCGTCACTTTCGAGAACGCTTCCTCGAACTCTCCGCGTTCTATGTGTCCACCTATCTCGTCGGCGGTCTCCTGATCGACTCCGTGGCGCTCGAGCACGGGCGGCGGCGACCCCGCGGCGACGAAAGCGACTGGCTGGCGGGCGGCGTCCGCGGCGGCTTCGCGGTCCTCGTCGACGGAGAACGAGGTGTACGCCAGCATCTCCGTCTTCCTCTCGTCCAGCTGGTCGAACGACCACCGGAAGTCGTCGGGGTGGCTGGCGTTGATGAGGACGCCGTCGCCGTGGTCGTTCGCCATCCTGAGCATGTTCGGACCCTGCGCTCCCACGTAGACGGGGACGTCTCTCGCGGAGTAGTTCAGCTTCGCGGCGTCGGCGAGACCGTCGAACGACGCCCTCTCGCCCGACAGCAGCTCTCTCGTCAGCTTCACGGCGTCCAGCACATCGTACAGAGGAGAATCCCGCTCAAGCTCGAGGGCGTTCAGCGTGTTGACGTCGCCGGGTCCGATACCGAGCCTCGCGCGTCCATCTGAGAGGTCGTCGAGCGACGCCACAGCGCTCGCGGTCCAGGCCGGGTGGGCGTAGTAGGGGTTGGTGACGCCCGGTCCGAGCTCGACCTCCTCGGTTGCGTGCGCTATCGACGACAGCACCACCCAGGGGTTGCGGTTGTTGAAGTGGTCGGTCACCCATACTGCTTCGAACCCCTCCCGCTCGGCGGTTACGCCGAGTTCTGTCAGCCTGTCTACCGGGTGCTCGGCGACCAGCTCTATCTCTGCTTCCGTCACGTATGACACCCGACTTCGGCGTCGGTCTCTGCTTCGTGTTCCGGTACCGTCGCGCTGTTCATCGGTGAGCCCTGGGTCCCCGCAGTACTAAAGGGGGGTGGATTGGTCCGTCGACGGTGGTGGGTCGGGTCCGGTGCACCGCCTCCATCTGTCCGTTTATCGCTGGTGATAACGCGGGTGAACTCTTATGTGTGTCCGCATCGAAGACGGATTAACCGATGCACAAAGAAGAACTGATCAAGCTTCACGACCTGATGTCGGAAGTTAAAGATTACTTCGAGGACGCCAACGACACCGAGTTCGACGGATACGAGGAGCTCGACGTCGGCCCCGTCGACATCCACGAGAGCAAGAGCGAGCACAAGCACGCGATATTCGTGCTCGGACAGGAGATGGCGGAGTCCATGGCGGACGACGAGTACAGCGACCGCGGCCGCATCAGCGCACGTATGGAGGAGCTCGCCGAGAAGAACGACGAGTCCTGAACACTACGTTCGGTTCTTCTGACTCCTGACCCTGAGGCAACCGGTCCGTAACGAGCCTATTAAGTTCGGAGCGCACCTTCCGTTCCGCATGAACGGTTTCTCCGACAGGGTAGGAAGGGTCGAGCCGAGCGCGACGCTCCGGATAAGCGACCTCGCCGGAGAGCTGGAGGAGCAGGGTCACGACGTCGTCGACCTGAGCGTCGGCGAACCCGACTTCGCCACACCGGAGCACATCCGCGAGGAGGCGAAGGCGTCGCTCGACCGCGGCGAGACGGGGTACACGGCGACCCGAGGAATCGCCAGCCTCCGCGAGGCAATCGCTCACAAGCTCCGCACCGAGAACGACCTACACGTCGAACGCGACGAGGTCGTCGTCACCCCGGGAGCGAAGCAGGCGCTGTTCGAGGCAGTCTTCTCGCTGTTAAGCGAAGGTGACGAAGCAGTCCTGCTGGACCCCGCCTGGGTGTCGTACGAGGCGATGGTGAAGATGAGCGGCGGAGAGCTGAACCGCGTCACCCTCGACTCCGAGACCGGGTTCACACCCGGAGACGTCGACCTCGCCGAACACGTGACCGACGACACCCGACTGCTGATAGTCAACACCCCCTCCAACCCGACGGGCGGAGTGTTCTCCCGCGAAGAGCTGGAGGAGATACGCGACCTCGCGGTAGACCACGACGTCTGGGTAATCAGCGACGAGATATACGAGAAGATAATCTACGACGCCGAACACCACTCGCTCGGCGCCATGGAAGGCATGGGTGACCGAACCGTCACCGTCAACGGCTTCAGCAAGGCATACTCGATGACCGGCTGGCGGCTCGGCTACTACACCGCCCCCGACGAACTCCTCGACGAGTCCACGAAGCTACACAGCCACTCCGTCAGCTGCGCCACCAGCTTCGCCCAGCGTGGCGGCGTTGCCGCCATAGACGGACCTCAGGGGCCCGTAGACGACATGGTCGACGAGTTCGAGAGCAGACGTGACG
Organism: uncultured Halobacteriales archaeon; assembly: GCA_964642065.1. Lineage (GTDB taxonomy): Archaea > Halobacteriota > Halobacteria > Halobacteriales > Halorutilaceae > JAQZDA01. The sequence goes on along the minus strand of CAZXNG010000036.1, from coordinate 5,912 downwards.
CGCTCGTCGACGCCCTCGCCGACCACGGCGTCGAGATACCTCCGCCGCAGGGCGCGTTCTACGCCTTCGTACCCGTCGACGGAGACGACCTCGAGGTCAGCGAGCGGGCGCTCGAGGAGGAGCACGTCGCGACTACGCCCGGAAGCGCGTTCGGCGTCGACGGCTACATCAGGCTGTCCTACGCCGCGAGCGAGGAACGCATCCTCGAAGGCGTCGACAGGCTGTCGAGCTACCTGTAGATAGAGCCGAAGTATAACCTGGGGAGCTTCAGCCTCGTTCTTTCAGAATCTTATCGATCAACGCCGACGTAGACGCCACTTCGCCGTCGGCCTCTCTCCTGTCGACGCGCTCCACCTCCGCCTCGATGCCGCGCTCCCGTAGCTCGTCCTCCAGTTCGTCCTGGTCGTAGTGCTGGTCGTGGCCGAGCGCGACTACGTCGGGCTCCAGGTCGTAGAGAGGTTCGAATATCGACTCCTCGCTTCCGAGCACAGCACGGTCCACGGGCTCCAGCGCCTCCACCATTACCCGGCGTTGCTCCTCCGGAACCACGGGTTTGGGCTTGTGGTCTATCATCGAGTTACGGGCGACGATGACCACGAGCTCGTCGCCCAGATCGTTCGCTCCCCTGAAGTAGTGCAGGTGTCCAGGGTGGAGTATGTCGAACGTACCCGTCGCCAGCACCTTCCGCGTCAACTACATCCCCTCTCTGAACTCTTCGAGGTCGTCGAGCACCGGGTCGTCGAACTCGACGTCGTAGACCGGCAGGTCGACGGCCTCGCCTTCGCGGCTGTAACACTGCCAGCAGTCTTCGTCGTAGGGATACCCGATTATCACGTGTCTCTCGCCTTTCTTCGAGAACGTCCTCAGGTCCTCGTCGCTCGGCCGGAGGCTGCCAGACGGGTGCGAGTGGACGGTGCCGACACCCCCCATGCCCGTCGGTATCATGTCCTCGCGTATCGAAGCCATGGCTTCACCCGACTTCGTCCCCGGCAACACCATGAGGTCGGTCACGACCTCCCCCATCTCGCCGGGCGAATCCCCGTGGAACTCGAGGTTCGAAGCCGCGGTGCCTCTCATCACCGCCATGAACTCCGTGGGATGGGTGTCCTCGCTCGCCCGGAGCGCGAACTCCAGCGTGTCCCTCGCGATACCGACGACCGACCTCGACCTGAACAGCATCTAACCGAGATAGACGACTCTGCTGTATTACGGTTACGCTCTACCCGTACCCTGCTTTCGGCGGGCGAAGGGGCCGCTACGGGTCGAGAGGCCCCGATATCCAAACAGGGATAAAACCCGTCTGCGTACGTCGTCACACCTATGACCGACTCTGAAGACGACGGAAGCTCCGTAGGCGAACCCGACTACCACCTGACGGAGGACTTCGTCGGCTTGGACGACACGGGAGACTCGACTGGCGACGACGGAGAACGACGTACCGGCTCCGAAGCGACCGCAGGAGACGACACCGCGGAAGGCCGGGAGGAGGCGTCGTCGCCGATGCTGTACGACCTCGAAGAGGGTTGTACCGTAGACGACCTGGAGGAGGGGGAGGTCTACCGAGGCACCGTGAACGCCACCGTCGAGTACGGAGCCTTCGTCAGCCTGAACTCGTCTCTCAGCGGCCTCGTACACGAGTCCAGCATCGCCGAACCCATGGAGGTCGGCGAAGAGGTGAAGGTCCGGGTCAACGAGGTGAAGGAGAACGGCGACGTCGAGCTCGTCCCCGTCTTCATGCACGACTTCGACGTTGAGACAGTCGAAGTCGACGACTCCTTCTCGACCGTCGAAGTCGACGACCTCGACGAACACGTCGGCGACCGCGTCGCTGTGGAAGCCGAGGTCACGAAGGCCCGCCAGACATCGGGACCGACGCTGTTCACCCTGTCCGACGAGACTGGCTCGGTCGAGGCCGCCGCGTTCGAGTCCGCGGGCGTCCGAGCCTACCCCGAGATCACCAGCGGCGACATCGTCCGCGCCGTCGGCGTCGTCGAGACCCACGAGGGCGACCTGCAGATCGAGGTCGATGCCCTCCAGGAGCTCGAAGACGACGAAGCCGAGGAGGTCCGCGGCAGAATCGAAGGAGCACTCGACGAGGAGGCGGAGCCACCCGAGCTTGAACCCCTCGTCGACTCCGAGGTTGTCGAAGCGCTCTACCCCGAGCTACGGGACGTCGCCTCCGCCCTCCGGAGGGCGGTGCTCGAAGGCCGTCCCATCGTGGTCCGGCACCACGCGGACGCAGACGGCATCAGCGGCGCGGTCGCCGTCGAGCGCGCAGTCCTTGAGTTCATCAGCCAACACAACGACGACCCCGAGGCCGGCCACCACCTGTTCAGCAGGATGCCGAGCAAGGCTCCTTTCTACGAGATGGAGGACCTGACTCGCGACCTCACGCGGGCGCTCCGCGACAGCGAACGTCACGGACACCCGCTGCCGCTGCTGCTCCTGATAGACAACGGCTCCACCGAGGAGGACGTTCCCGCGTACGAGATAGCGGACGCCTACGACCTCCCGGTCTACGTCGTCGACCACCACTCGCCCGACGAGGTCGTGGAGGAACACGTCGACGGCCACGTAAACCCCTACCGCGTCGGAGGCGACTACGCCGTCACCTCCGGCATGATCTGCACCGAGCTCGCGAGGCTCGTAGAACCCGACGTCGAGGACGACGTCCGACACGTCCCCGCGGTCGCCGCCCACGCAGACCGGAGCGAGGCCGACTTCGTCGAGGACCTCCGCGACATGGCGTTGAGGGAGGGCTACAGCAGCGACGACGTCGAGAAGATATCGAAGTCGCTGGACTACGAGTCGTTCTACCTGAAGTACAACGACGGCCGCCACCTCGTCGACCACATCCTCAACGTCGTCCCCAACGACGCGCACGTAGACCTCGTCGACCGTCTCAGCGAACGCGCGGACAAGGCGTTCGAACGCCAGAAGAGCGCCGCACTTCCCGCGGTCGAGCGCCACGAGCTCGACAACGGCGTACTGTTCTGCAGGTTCGACGTCGAGAACCACACCCAGAAGTTCACCTTCCCAGGGCCGGGCAAGACCACCGGTTCCGTCCACGACGACATCGTCGAGGAGCAGGAGCGACCCGTGGTCACGGTGGGCTACGGACCGGACTTCTGCGTGATAAGGGGACACGGCGTCGCCATCGACATCCCGGAGATGATAAGCGAGCTACAGGTCGAGGTCAAGGGGGCCGCGGTCGACGGCGGCGGCCACCTCGTCGTCGGCACCGTGAAGTTCGTCCAGGGGCTGCGCGACCGCGTGCTCGAGGCTCTCGAGTCCAAGGTAGAGGAGGCGTCTCTCAAGAGCTAAGATGAGCGTCTGGAACTACCGGCTGTTCAGCGTGATGGGGATACCCATCCGCGTCAACGTCACCCTGCTGCTGTTCCTCCCCGTCATCGTCTGGCTGATACACGGAGACGTCAGCCGCCCCGAGGGAGCGGAGTTATGGGCGGAGATACTCGCGTCGATGTCCGGCCACACGCTCGAACCCGAGGGGCTTCGCACCGGCTACACGCCGTGGCTGCTGGGACTGGCGGCGGCCGTCGGCCTGTTCTTCGGGGTCACCGTCCACGAGCTCGGACACAGCTGGGTGGCGCTCCGGTACGGCTTCGGGATATCCTCTATAACGCTGTGGATATTCGGCGGAGTCGCCCAGATGGAGGAGAACCCACGGGAGTGGAGGCAGGAGCTACATATCGCGATAGCGGGCCCCGTCACCAGCGTGCTCGTCGCAGCGGGGTTCTACCTGCTGCTCCAGATAGTGCCACCGATACCGGGTGTGGTCTTCGTAGTCGGCTGGCTCGCCGTCATGAACCTCGTGTTAGCGGTCTTCAACATGGTGCCCGCGTTCCCCATGGACGGCGGACGCGTGCTGCGCGCACTACTGGCGCGCAACCGCTCGTACGCCAGCGCCACCCGTACCGCAGCCACCGTCGCGAAGTTCATGGCTATCGGCATGGGTGTGCTCGGCCTCCTCGGCAACCCCATCCTGATCCTGATAGCGTTGTTCGTCTACGTCGCCGCCACCAGCGAGTCCAGGATGACCACCATCAGCGAAGCTCTCGCCGGCCTCTACGTCGACGACCTGATGACCCGCGACGTCGTCACCGTATCACCCGAAACCACCGTCGAGGAGCTGACACAGAGGATGATGTTCGAGCGACACACCGGCTTCCCCGTGACCGACGAAGACGGAGACGTCGTCGGCGTCGTCACGCTGGCGGACGTGCAGGAGATAGAACCCGGACGCAGGTCGGAGGTCCGCGTCCACGACGTGATTACCGAAGACGTCGTCTACGTCGAACCCGGCGAGGAGGCGTTCGAGGCCCTGATGACCATCAGCAGGAACAGCTTCGGACGCTTGCTCGTCGTGCAGGACGGCGACCTCGTCGGCATCGTCTCCCGCACCGACATGATGAAGGCGCTGGAGCTGTCGGAGGCGGGCTTCGGTGCGGCCGAGGTTGGGCTACCGGGGAGCTGAGTCTCGGAGTCGACCACGTCTTCGCGTGCGCCCGCTTACCTGCTACGGAAACACCTAAATATCCCGCAAAACCGCTGTAAGGCGTCGATGTGGAACCGGAAACCCGACTGGAAGAACTAAGTGGCACCCACAACTATATCCATCTGCCTCCCTACGTCAGAAAACAACCGGAGGCTGGAGAGATAGAGAATGGCAGACATAAGACAGATAGCCGAGGAGATACACGAACGTTTCTCCGAACACGGAGACGTCGACCTCGAGGAGATCGAGAGCAGGCTCGAGAACCTGGTCGACGAGTACAAGGTACCGATAGACGAAGCCCGCCGCAGCGTCGAGAACCGCCTCTCCGACGAGGTCGGGGTGGAGAGGGGCGGCGGCGGAGGCGGCAGCCAGACAGCCGAGATAGCGGAGCTAGACGCACCCGACGACTGGGTGTCGCTTCGCGCGAAGGTCGTCGAGCTCTGGGACAGCGACAGCGACGCGGTGGCGCAGAGCGGCCTCATCGGCGACGAGAGCGGACGCATCAAGTTCACGTCGTGGGCGAAGAGCGACCTCCCCGCGCTCGAGGAAGGCAAGAGCTACGAGCTCGACAACGTAGTCACCGACGAGTTCCAGGAGCGCATCGGAGTCAACCTCAACAGCTCCACCGAGATAACCGAGCTAGACGAGGAGATAGAGGTCGGCAGCGGCGACATCGAGGTCAGCGGCGCGTTCGTCGACGTACAGAGCGGAAGCGGCCTCATCAAACGCTGCCCCGAGGAGGACTGTACCCGCGTGCTCCAGAACGGGCGGTGCAGCGAACACGGCGAGGTCGAAGGCGAGTTCGACCTCCGCGTCAAGGGCGTCATCGACGACGGCGAGAAGGTCTACGACGTCCTCCTCGACCGCGAGAGGACCGAGGAGGTAACGGGAATCACGATGGAGGAGGCGAAGCAGGAGTCGATGGACGCGCTCGACACCAGCGTCGTCACCGACCAGATAGAGGAGAAGCTCATCGGCCGGTACTACCGCGTGAAAGGTCCGCGTATCGGTAGGTACGTGCTCGTGAACGAGATGGAGGACGCCACCGAGCACGACGTCGACCTTGACGACCTCCTGATGGAGGCGCGATCCGTATGAGCGTCGGGATGCGCGAAGTCGCGCACCGGGTGTTCGCCGGCGAGTTCCGCGACGCCGCACATCAGTTCAAGGAGAGCGACGACGAACGCGCGCCCTCGTACCTGCTGCTGCCGACCGGCGAGAAGGCGAACCGCGTCTTCGTCGTCGGCACCCTGACGGAGAAGGACGACATCGGTCAGGACGGCGAGTACTGGCGCGCCCGCGTCGTCGACCCCACGGGGACGTTCCTCGTCTACGCCGGCCAGTACCAGCCGGAGGCCACCGAGGTCATCCGCGACGTCGAGCCGCCGGAGTACGT
>CAZXNG010000035.1:5573-9169 GCA_964642065.1 uncultured Halobacteriales archaeon | reverse complement strand
GGTGGCCGCCATAGCAGTAGACGCCGCCACCTCGCACCTCGGCTACCTCGGGGTACCCGTAACCTCGCTCCACGACGGACCCACATCACACGAGACCATCGTCCTCAGCGTCAGGATGCCTCGCGTTGCCGTCGCCGCCGTCGCCGGGTTCGCTCTGGGAGCCAGCGGAGCCGTCATGCAGGGGTTCTTCCGCAACCCCATGGCCGACCCCACCGTCATCGGTATCTCCAGCGGAGCCGCAGTGGGGGCCGTCGCCGTCATCGTCTACGGCCTCTCCGTCAGCGTACAGTTGGCAGCGTTCGCCGGCGCGCTAGTCGCGGCGTTCGCCGTCTACGGCCTCGCGACCCGGAACGGCCGCACCGGCGTCGCCACCCTGTTGCTCGCGGGCATAGCCATCCAGATGTTCCTCGGCTCCGTCGTCAGCTACCTGATGTACACCAGCGACGACGAGAGCCTCCGGTCCGCGGTCTACTGGACCATGGGGTACCTCGTACACCGCGACTGGAGCCACGTATCCAGCAGCCTACCCGCAGTCCTCGTCGGCTTCGGCGTCCTGATGGTCTACAGCCGCGACCTCAACGTACTGATGCTCGGTGAGGAGGATGCCGGAAACCTCGGCGTCGACCCACAGAGGACGAAGACGGTGCTGCTCGCCGTCTCCAGCGTAGTCACCGCCGCGGCGGTCTCAGTGGCCGGAGTCATCGGGTTCGTCGGCCTCATCGTCCCCCACGCGATGCGACTGATTGTGGGTCCCGACCATCGGATACTGATACCCACGAGCGCGCTTGCCGGAGCCACCTTCCTCGTCTCCGCCGACGCCACCTCCAGGTTCCTGCTCGACGGCGGAGACCTGCCCGTCGGCATAGTCACCGCCCTCGTCGGAGTCCCGTTCTTCCTATACCTCCTCCGGAGGCGGGAGGTGCACGAGCTGTGACCGGGCTACGGCTGGATGAGGTCTCGGTCACGCTGGGAGGAGAGACCGCGGTCGACGACGTCACCCTCGAACTCGAGGACGGAGAGCTCCTGGGTGTAGTCGGCCCGAACGGCGCAGGCAAGACCACCTTGCTCCGATGCATGAACGGAGCCCTGAAGCCCGACTCCGGAGACGTCTACCTCGGCGGCGACCGCCTCCGGAGCCTGGGTAGAGACGAGGTCGCCAGACAGGTGGCGACCCTGCCGCAGGACACCTCGATCTCCTTCGACTTCACCGTCGAGGAGGTCGTCCGCATGGGGAGGCATCCCTGGACCCCGAGGTTCGGCACCGACCCCGAGCCCGAGAAGGTAGACGATGCGATGGAGAGAGTCGACGTCCAGCGGTTCGCCGACAGACCGATAGACGACGTCAGCGGGGGCGAGCGACAGCGGGTGTTGCTCGCCAGATGCCTCGCACAGGACGCCTCGACGCTGCTGCTCGACGAACCCACCGCCAGCCTCGACGTCCACCGCGCCGTAGAGGTGATGGAGACGGTGCGGGGTCTCGTCGACGACGGCCACACCGTCGTCGCCGCTCTCCACGGCCTAGACCTCGCCGCAAGATACGCCGACCGACTCGCTCTCCTGGACGACGGAGACCTCCGCATCATCGGTGAACCGTCCGAGGTGATCGACTCCGCGGTTCTGGAGGAGGTGTACGGAGGCAGGGTCGCCGCCGAGAGCGACGGGCTACCCCGCGTCGAAGCCTTCGACCGAACCGGAGACGTGGAGCATGCTCGCGTACACGTAGTCGGAAACGGAGCGAGACAGATTCAGGTGGTCGAAGCGCTCTGGAGAGCCGGTCACGCCGTCACGGCGGGAGCGGTGTCGCGGGACGACCCCTACGCCTCGGCTCTCGACGCCCTCGCCGTCGAGGTCGTCTTCGACGAACCATACAGCCCTGTCTCTGAACCGAGCTGTAGACGAGTCAGCCATCTCGTCGACCGGGCGTCCGCCGTCGTCGTCGCGCCGTCGTCTGTCCCCGAAGGCTTCGTCCCGACGCTGGAGGCGGTGGCGGACGCCTCCGAGCTGTACCTCGCTCCCGCTGACGAGCTGTCCGACCGAGAGAGCCAGAGGTGTAGAGACGCGCTCGACCTCGACGGGAACGAACTCACGGATTCTGCAGGCGGGCTTCTGGCTGGTTCCTTAACACAAGTATAATCAGGGGGCGGGGATACTGTCACTCATGGTAGTCGGTCTCGCTGCACAGTTCCTTCATCTGACGGCTGTCGCCGTCTGGATAGGCGGCGTGTTCTTCGTGACCTTCGCCGTCCTGCCTGCAGCCCGCGACGGTCGACTGGAGTACAAGCCAACCACCATGTTCCTCGACAGGTTCTCGAAGGTGTCGCTCGTCAGCGCGCTCGTGCTGTTCGTGACCGGTGGACACATGGCCGGCACCCGGTACTCCGTCGAACGGCTGACGTCGACCTCAGACGGATACCTCGTGCTCGCGATGCTCGTCCTCTGGGCCGTCCTCCTGGGACTGCTCCAGATAGGACACTTGAAGCTGAAGAAGGAGGCCGACAGAGGCTCCCTGGTGGAGCCCGTGCGGTCGGCGCTCTTCTGGTACCGCACCGCCTCGACGGTCGCGCTGCTGCTCCTGGCCGACGCCGTACTCCTGACCTACCAGGGCGACGTCACCTTCACCCCAGGGGCCCTGGGCGTCTGAGAGAACCAGCGCATCGTCAGAGTGCGGGAGCCGAATCGAGATAGAACGGATTAAGTCCATCTCGGAACTATCTATCGGTTATGTCGGACGAGAACCCCTACGACAACATGCAGAAGCAGCTGGACTCCACTCTGGAGCACGCGGAGATAGACTCCGACATGCTCGAAGTCCTCAGGACGCCCGATAGGTTGATAGAGGTCTCCGTACCTATCGAGATGGACGACGGAACCGTCGAGGTGTTCCAGGGATGGAGGTGTCAGTTCGACGACGCCAGAGGCCCGTACAAGGGAGGGGTGAGGTTCCATCCGCGCGTCGACCCCGACGAGGTCAAGGCGCTCGCCGGCTGGATGACGTGGAAGACCTCCGTCGCCGACGTCCCGTTCGGAGGGGGGAAGGGAGGCATCCAGTGTCAGCCGAAGGAGATGAGCGCCGACGAGATAGAGAGGCTCTCGCGCAGGTTCGTGAAGGAGCTACGCGACGTCATCGGCCCAGAGGACGACGTTCCGGCACCCGACGTGAACACGGGTCCGAGGGAGATGGCGTGGATGATGGACACGTACTCGATGCTGGAGGGAAGCACAGTCCCCGGAGCGTTCACGGGTAAACCGCTCGACGTAGGGGGCTCCGCGGGGAGGGTAGAGGCGACCGGCCGCGGCGTCTACTTCGTCACCCGCGAAGCTCTAAAGGAGTTCGACGGAGGTATCGACGGCGCGACCGTCGCGGTTCAGGGTTTCGGGAACGTCGGGTCGATAGCCGCCCGACTTCTGGACGACGCGGGCGCGAATGTCGTGGCGGTCAGCGACTCCACAGGTGGTCTGTACGACGAAGGCGGGCTCGACACCGCCGCGCTCGTGCAGCACAAGGAAGAAGCAGGATTCGACGGGTACGAGGCAGCGGGCGTCGACCACGTCACCAACTTCGACGTCCTCACCTCCGACGTCGACGTGCTCATCCC
>CAZXNG010000035.1:0-5473 GCA_964642065.1 uncultured Halobacteriales archaeon | reverse complement strand
GGAGCTCGAGGAGAGGATAGTCTCCGCGTTCGACGCGACGATGGCGGCGTCCCGTGACATAGAACCGGACTGCATACGGACTGCGGCGTACAAGGTCGCGCTCGAACGTGTCGCCGAGACCTGGGAGACCAGGTCGCTTTTCCCCTGAATCTCGAAGGTAGGGGACAGGTCTGTCTGCAGACTCGGGGTTAGATTGAACAAGAGTAAAAGGCTGGCACCGCCACGTCCACTCGATGGACAGAAGACGTGTGGCGGCGTCCGCGGCGCTCGTGGGAGCGGGAGCCTACCTCCTCGTGGAAGCTCTCTCCGTCCTGTTCGTGACAGGGTTCTCCACCGTTGCACCGGAGAAGCTCGCGCTAGTGGGCGGTGCGTCGCTCGCCTATCTCGTGGGGGGCGGAGGCGTCTACTTCGGCTTCGTCGAAGCTCTCGACCGACCGTGGAACTACGCACAGCTGCACGTACCCGACTTCGAGGACATCGTCTGGACGGTCGCGGGCTTCGCCGCGATGTTCGGCGTCATGTTCGCCGTCTCTCTCGTCGCCCAGTTCGTCCTCGACGTCGAACCCGCCCAGCACGGCCTGATACAGAACGTCCAGGACGACCCGTCCTACGCGCTGTACCTCCTTCCGCTCGTAGCTCTCGTCGTCGCCCCGCTTGAGGAGCTCGTCTACCGCGGCCTCGTCCAGACCCGTCTCCGCGAGGCCTTCGATGTCTGGAGCGCGGTCGGACTATCCAGCGTCCTGTTCGCGCTCATCCACGTCGCAGCGTACTCCACGATGTCGGAGTCCTTGCTCCAGATTTCGGTCCCGCTGACGCTGATATTCGGTGTGGCGGTGGTCATGGGGGGTCTGTACGAGCGAACCGGCAACCTGTTCGTGCCTATCGCGTTGCACTCCGCGTTCAACGGACTGCAGATGATTGCGCTCTACCTCGACGCGGTCTACGACCTGGGTGCGACCTGAGACCTGGGGGCGTCTTCGAGCACGCGACGGCGACGGTCGTCCGGTCCCACGGACCGTCGAATGCACGCACGTAGTGCTTAGGAAAACGTGTGTACAGTTCTAATTTTCAACCGTGTGAAACCTGCCCGTCGTTCTTTAATCTAAATCATTAGGGTTCCCCAGGACAAAAATCTTTTTACGTGGGTAAGACACACTACCGTGTGAATGGTTACCATGGCACGGAACGAGCTGCGGCCCGCAGCCGCACGAGTCGACGGGGGAGACCTACGATGCAGGTAGGACCGAGACAAAAGTCGAACTGCGGCGTCGGCGTACTGATGAACCTGGACGGCGAGAAGAGCCACCAGCTGATAGAGGACTCCCTCGAGGCGCTAGAGAACCTCGACCACAGGGGGGCGCGCGGAGCCGAGGAGAACACCGGCGACGGAGCCGGAATCCTCGTCCAGAAACCACACGACTTCTTCCAGGACCAGGTCGACGGCCTCGGAGAGTTCGACAGCTACGGAGTCGGACAGGTGTTCCTGCCCAGAGGGGACGCTGCAGCGGAGCAGGTGGTCGACGTGGTGGAGGACGCCGTGGAGTCCGAGGGCTTCGACGTCGTCGCCTGGAGAGACGTCCCCACGGACAACAGCTCGCTCGGCGAGACAGCGCTGGAGAGCGAACCCGACGTCAAGCAGCTGTTCGTCGAACCACGGGACGACCTCGAACCCGAGGAGCTGGACACCGAGCTCTACGTCCTCCGCCGCGTGATAGAGAACGCCGTAGAAGACGCCGACGTCGAGGGAGCCGAACGTTTCTACGTCTGCAGCCTCGACCGCCGGAAGCTCGTCTACAAGGGACTTCTGACGAACGCCCAGGTACGTGAGTACTACCCCGACCTTGCGGACCCGGAGTTCGAGAGCGCGCTCGCGCTGGTTCACAGCCGGTTTAGCACGAACACCCTCGGCGCGTGGGAGCTCGCCCACCCGTACCGGAACATCATCCACAACGGCGAGATCAACACCCTGAGGGGGAACGTCAACTGGATGTTCGCGCGGGAACCCAACCTCGAGAGCGAGGTGTTCGGCGACGACATAGACAAGCTGAAGCCCGTTACCGAGGAGGACCAGAGCGACACCGCCATAGTCGACAACGTCCTCGAGCTGCTCGTCGAGAGCGGCCGCAGTCTCCCGCACGCACTCCGGATGCTGGTGCCGGAGGCGTGGAACAAGGACGACCAGATGGACGACCTCAGGAAGTGCTGGTACGACTACCACAGCAGCATCGTCGAGCCCTGGGACGGACCCGCGCTCGTCGCGTTCACCGACGGATACAGCGTCGGCGCTGTGCTCGACAGGAACGGCCTCCGGCCCTGCCGGTACTGCGTCACAGAGGACGACCGTCTCATCATGGCTAGCGAGACCGGAGTGCTCGACACACCCGCGAGCGAGGTAGTGGAGAAAGGCCGGCTCCAGCCGGGACAGATGTTCCTCGCATCCGTCGACGAGGGACGCATCGTCCCCGACGAGGAGGTGTTCGAGGAGCTGGAGGACGAGAAGTACGGCAGATGGCTGGAGGAACACAGGCTACATATCTCCGAGATGGCGGACCACACTCCGGAGGTGCCGTCGGACGTCCGCGACGACATCAGCGCCTACCACCGTACGTTCGGGTACACCGAGGACCACGTCGAGGAGATGCTGAAGCCGATGAGCGTGCAGGGCAAGGACCCCGTGGGTTCGATGGGAGACGACGCCCCGCTCGCAGTGATGAGCAGCCGGAACAAGACCCTGTTCAGCTACTTCAAGCAGCTGTTCGCCCAGGTCTCCAACCCACCCATCGACCACATACGCGAGGACCTCGTGACCTCGCTGGAGAGCCTCGTCGGCCGACAGCGTAACATGCTGGGCGAGACACCGGAGCACGCCCGTCAGCTGAAGCTGGAGTCCCCGGTCCTGAGCGACGAGGAGCTACACGCCATCACGGAGCTCGACCGCGAAGGCCTCAGCTCGAAGACGCTCGACATCACCTACGAACGAGGCAGCAAGAGCCTCGAACAGGCGGTCGAACACCTCCGAGCGGAGGCGTCGCAGGCGTACGAAGACGGCCACGAGATATTGGTGCTCAGCGACCGCGGCACCGACGAGGACCGCGTCGCCATCCCCTCGCTCCTCGCCGTCAGCGGCCTGCACCACCACCTCATCAGGGAGGGCACGCGGGAGCAGGTGGGTATAGTGCTGGAGAGCGCGCAGCCGTGTCTCGTCCACCACTTCTGCACCCTCATCGGCTACGGAGCCGACGCCGTCAACCCCTACCTCGCGTTCGAGACCATCGCACGGATGGGGTACGACGGCGAGCTAGAGCTGACGGAGGACTGGCGCACCGGACGCACCGAGGCGACGGCGGGCGAAGCCGTCGAACGGTACATCCACGGCGTCGAGGAGGGAATCCAGAAGGTGATGTCGAAGATGGGTATCTCGACGCTGGAGAGCTACAAGGGCGCGCAGATCTTCGAGGCCGTCGGCCTCGACAGCGACTTCGTCGAGGAGTACTTCTACGGCACCACCGCGCGCACCGAGGGCATCGGAGTCGACCTGCTGGAGGAGGACGTATTGGAGCGCCACGACTTCGGCTTCGCCCAGGACGAGGAGGAGCTGGACGTCGGCGGAGAGCTGAACTGGAAGCGCGGCGGCGAACAGCACGCGTGGAACAGCCACACCGTGAGGAAGCTGCAGGCCGCGGTACGGGAGGGCGACTACGAGCAGTACAAGCAGTTCAGCCGGCTCGTCGACCACGAGAACGCCCAGATGACGACGCTGCGCGGGATGCTGGAGTTCGACAGCGACCGCGACCCCGTCCCCGTCGAGGAGGTCGAACCCGTCGAGGACATCGTACAGCGGTTCTTCACGGGGTCGATGTCGTTCGGCTCCCTCAGCGAGGAGGCGCACGAGACGCTGGCGAAGGCGATGAACAGGCTGGGTGCGAAGAGCGGCAGCGGCGAAGGCGGGGAACCCGTCGAACGGTTCGACAGCGACCGCAGGAGCAAGATAAAGCAGGTAGCGAGCGGACGTTTCGGCGTCACCGCGAGCTACCTTGACGACGCCGAGGACATCGAGATAAAGATGGCGCAGGGCAGCAAGCCCGGCGAAGGCGGTCACCTACCCGGACACAAGGTCAACGAGACCATCGCCTCCACGAGGCACACCACCCCCGGAGTCGCCCTGATATCGCCGCCGCCGCAGCACGACATCTACAGCATAGAGGACCTCGGACAGCTGATACACGACCTCAAATGCAGCAACCCCGAAGCCGACGTCCACGTGAAGCTCGTGGCCGAGGACGGAGTCGGCATCATCGCGGCCGGCGTCGCGAAGGCGAAGGCCGACAGCGTCCTCATCAGCGGACACAGCGGCGGAACCGGAGCGAGCCCCAAGACGTCGATAAAGAGCGCCGGCCTACCGTGGGAGCTCGGCATCAGCGAAGCCCACCGCATTCTCATGGAGAACGACCTTCGCAGCCGGATCCGCGTCCGCGTCGACGGGGGCCTGCGGACGGGACGCGACATCGTGGTCTCCGCGCTGCTGGGTGCCGAGCGGTACGGCTTCGGCACCAGCGCGCTGGTCTCCGAGGGCTGCGTCATGGTCCGGGAGTGCCACACCAACAAGTGTCCGACGGGCATCGCGACGCAGGACGAGGAAAGACGCGAGCTGTTCCGCGGCGAGGTCGAACACGTCGTCAACTACATGAGGTTCATGGCGCGTGAGACCCGCGAGCTGATGGCGGAGCTCGGCTACACCTCCGTCGACGAGATGGTCGGCGAGATGGACGCCCTCCGGCAGCGAGACGACGTCGACCACCCGAAGGCACGGGAGCTCGACCTCTCGCGGATGCTGGAGAAGCCCGAGAGCAGCGACGACCCCGTCAAGACGACCGAGCAGAACCACCGGCTCGACGACAAGATAGACCACGAGCTCGTCGAGGAAGCCCGCCCCGCTATCGAGAGCGGTGAAGACGTCGAGATAGAGACCGAGGTCCGTAACAGGAACCGCACCTTGGGAGCGATGCTCTCCAGCGAGATAGCGTCGAGGTACGGCGAGGAAGGCCTCCCCGACGACACCGTCCACCTCCGTCTCGACGGCTCCGGAGGACAGAGCTTCGGAGCGTGGGCCGTCGACGGCCTGACGCTCCACCTCGAAGGCGACGCAAACGACTACGTCGGCAAGGGACTCAGCGGCGGCAAGATAGTCGTCGAGACGCCCGACGACGCCGCGTTCGACGAGAGCGAGAACGTCGTCATAGGCAACGTCGCGCTGTACGGAGCCACGGACGGCGAAGCATACTTCAACGGAGTCGCAGGCGAAAGGTTCGCGGTCAGGAACAGCGGAGTCAAGACCGTCGTCGAGGGCGTCGGAGACCACGGCTGCGAGTACATGACCGGCGGCGTCGCCGTCGTCCTCGGCGACACCGGCAAGAACTTCGCCGCCGGCAGGAGCGGGGGCGAAGCCTTCGTCCTCGACGAATCCGGGGAGTTC
>CAZXNG010000034.1:0-9170 GCA_964642065.1 uncultured Halobacteriales archaeon | reverse complement strand
CGCCAGCCTCTCGACAGCCTGGTCGAAGACGCCGTCGGCGTCGCCGTCGCCTACGTCGTCCTCCTCCAGGTCGTCGAGGTCGAAGTCCGCGTCGGCGTCGAGCGGCTCCACCGCTTCACGGTCGAAGCTCACGGCGAGCGACTCTCCGTCACCGGTCTCCGTCAGCAACCCGGCTTCGACGGCACGGTCGACTGCGTCCTCCGCCTGCCGCGGCCCCATCCAGCCGTAATCTCCGCTGAACAGGTAGACGAGCTCCGAACGTCCAAGGCTGTCGACGCCGCGTCTGAGGAAAGGTGTGGCTACGGCGCGCTCCAGCATCTACTCCACGAGTTCGGCGTTGACGACTCCGTCCTGGCCGGGACGGCTGACCACCCGGGCGCGGCCTTCGCTGGTGTCGACTACCGCGCCCTTCGTCACGATGTCCCGTCGGGCGTAGTTCGGGTTGGCTTCGTTCTCGACGACGCCCTCGAGCTCGGCGCGGGTCGTCTCGCCTCCGTCGACCACGTTGACCTCGTCGGTCTCGAGCACCTTGGTCTTCCTGCTGCCGCCGCGCACTACCACGGTCTTGTAATGGCTGTCGCCGACGCTGGTCTCCGTCGGCTCGTCACCCATCTCGTGCTTGCGTTTCTTCCTGCCGAGCCTCCTGCGTCCGCCGGTCTTCTTCCTGATGGAGTCGCCCTGCCACTTCATACACGGTGGGACGCGTCCGGTGGATTAAACCCCTGTGGTTCGCCGCCGTGGAGGACGGCGGAACCGATAAGAGCCACGCCGCCGTCGTTCGCCGTGAGAGATGAAGGGAGGTGTCCGGAGCTGAAGCTCGAGGATATATCGTGGACGGAGCTACGGGACTCCGAAGCCTCGGTGGCGTTGCTTCCCACGGGGAGCACCGAGCAACACGGCCCCCACGCGCCCCTCGGAACGGATTCGCTGACGGCGGAGTCCATCGCGGAGGCAGCGGCGGAGGACGCGGAAGCCGCCGTCTGTCTACCCACGGTGTCGGTCGGGGTGTCGGAGGAGCACCGTGCGTTCGACGGCACCCTGTACGTCTCACCCGACGTCTTCCGCGGCTACGTCCGCGAGACCCTGGAGTCCGCCGGCCGGTGGTTCGACGCCGCCGTCGTCGTCAACGGACACGGCGGCAACGTATCGGCGCTTCAGGAGGTCTGCGCCCGCCTCACCCGCGACGACGTCCTGCACGCCGTCGAGTGGACGTGGTGGCGGGCGCTCGACCGCGACGACATGGGTCACGCCGGCAGGCTAGAGACCTCCCTGGTGCAGCACCTGGGCGAGCTACGGGGCGAACCCGAGGACGGCGCGGAGTCGTGGGGCAGGTACGTGGAGTCGTCGTCGACGGCTTACGACGTGGAGGAGTGGACGGACGACGGCGTCGTGGGTGCGGCGTCGGAGGCTTCCGAGGAGCTCGGGGAGGAGCTGTTCAGGTCCTCGGTGGAGTCTTTGACGAGGCTGGTCGAGGAGCTACGGTAGATTCGGGTCAGTCGCTGCGGCTGCGGCGGCCGAGGAGCTCGAGGACGCGTTCGGCGTACCCTCTCTTGGCGAGCAGGACGTTCTTCACAGACGGCGGGTTGTCGAGATCGAGACCCTCGACGAAGCCGTCGGGGACTCCGAGGGTGCCGCTGGGTACGCCCTCGTCTCCCTTCACCGGCAGGTGCTGGTTGTCGAGCTTGAACACCAGCGGCGTGTCCTCTTCACCTCCGTAGACATCGTCGTGTATCCTCCGGTACTCGTCGTCGTGTATCACGGGTTCCGCCGAGTCGTGCGGCTCTACGTACAGCCGTCCGAGGTAGTAGCCGCTGGAGAACTCCTCGAACATGTGTGTCAACAGTTACCACGCCGCGGCTTATACGTGTTACGCCGGAATCGGGCTTACGTCCCGCGAAAACGGTCAGAATCGAGGGGGAGTGGAGGGGGAGGTCGTCGAACCCTCTCTAAAGATCTTCCACGACGTCTCCCTCACCGGCACCGTCGTCTCCGGCGAAGTCGAGCCCCATGTCGTCGAGCAGGTCGTCGGCCTTCTCCTCGAAGTCGTCGCTGATGCTCTCCAGCTCGTCCTCCATCTGCTCCCCGATGACCTCCTCGGCTACCTGGTCGGTCGACTCCTCGGATATCCTGTATATGTCGAGGACGACCCCGCCTTCCTCGGCTTCGTCGAGCACCCGGCCGAGGGCGTCGTCCCCCATCAGCACCTCCTCTCCGGTGCTGAGCTTCGCCTGCGCCGGCACGCCGTCCACCATCGTGACGACTCCGCTGAAGCCGCCGGAGAAGACGACTACGTGGCAGTCGTTCTTCTGCTCGGTGATGTTGGTCTTCAGGAACTCAGGGAGGTCGGCGTCGTCGACGTCCATGTCGGTCTTTATCTCGTCGTTGTTGAGTTTGATGTCGACTATCTCGCGGCCGCTCTCGCTGCAGTCGACGACCTGCACGGTGTAGCTTCCGGTCTCGAACACCTCCTTCAGACCCTCGGCACCGTGCTCGACCTTCTCGACGCCGTTACGCTCCACCTTTATCTTGCCGGGGACTCCGGCGTCGAGTGCGCCGAACCCCTCGCCGTCGTCGCCCTCGAAGCTGATGTAGCCCGTCACCCGACTGTCCTGAAGCTCCTCGACCAGTTCGTCGACGCTCGGCAGGAACTCGGTTTCGAGGTCCTCGACGACCTTGTTTCCCTCGGGGAGCATTATCGATACACCTGGATACGCCCGGATAAGGGACGGTGCGATATATACCTGATGGCCGGGATGGGACGTCTGGCCCGCAGACGTCGGACGAGCGACGGCGACGCCCTTCTCCGGAGCGGTGGCGAATCCCCCGAAAACGGCCGAGGGGAGACACATACATTTTTAAATGTCGAATCCGAAGACCCGTTGAGTCAAATGGCAAGGGTCTATACTATCGCCTCAGGGAAAGGCGGAACAGGGAAGACGACCACGACTATAAACCTCGGTACGTCTCTGGCGGCGCTCGGCAAGAAGACCACGGTGCTCGACGCCGACCTAGGGATGGCGAACCTCGGTCTCCTGCTGGGGTTAGAGGAGGAGCCCGTCACCCTCCACGAGGTGCTGTCCGGCGACCAGAGGATAAAGAACGCCATCTACGAGGGTCCCGAGGGCCTCCAGGTGGTGCCAGCGGGTCTGACGCTCGAGGGGTTCCAGAAGGCCGACCCCGAGAAGCTTCAGGACGCGCTCTCATACATAGTCAGCAACACCGAGTACCTCCTGATAGACGCGCCCGCGGGGCTGAGCAAGGACAGCGTCATCCCGCTCGCCGTCGCCGACGAGGTGCTGCTCGTCGTCAACCCCGAGCTTTCGAGCATGGCGGACGGCCTCAAGACCCGGGTCATGACCGACAAGGTCGGCTCCAACGTCGGGGGCATAGTGCTGACGCGCGCCGGAAGCGGCGGCGACGACCTCGACGTCAGCCGGGTCGAGGACCTGCTGGAGGCCGAGGTTCTGGTGACGGTGCCGGAGGACGCCGAGGTCCGGCGGTCGGCGTCGTACAAGAAGCCCGTCGTGCTGCACTCGCCGGACTCGCCGGCGTCGCAGGCGTACAAGAAGCTGGCCGCGAAGCTCGCGGACGAGGAGTTCGTCGAGGCCGAGACCGCGGAGGGAGAGGACGGCGACGGCTTCGCGCAGAAGATGGCGAAAGCCATATTCGGGTGAGGTGAACGATGGTAGAGGTCACGAGCATCATAATAGGCCTGCTCACGATACTGTTGATAGGTACGCTGTGGATGAGCTACCTGATGTACGTGAGGCTGCGACAGCTTCAGGAGGAGGTCGAGGAGCTGAGGTCGCAGGTGGAGATGACCGACGACGAGCTCGACAGGCTGGAGTCGAGCATCAAGTCGATAAAGGGCGACTCGATATCCGAGGACTCCGACCAGAGCCGCAGGTGAAGGCTCCTTCCGGAGTCCGGCCGTCGCGTACCGCCGCATCCCTGGCCCGAGACCCGGTGCAGAAGCCGCCAAAGGCTTTTATTCCCTTACTCCTTATGGGACTTACACGCGGAAGACTTATCTAAAAACGGGTTTTCAAAAAGAGTGAACGAAAGTGTCTGACAAAGGAGAAAGGGACGAAGAAGTCGACGACAGGGGGGGCTCCGACCGATACGCCGAGACCGACGGCGGCGAGGAGACGGAGGAGGCCTACGAACTGGACCTCGAGGGAGACGACGACTCGGACGACTTCGCGGACTTCGACGACGACTTCGACGACGAGTTCGACGAGGAGCTAGGGGGGCTGGACGACGACTTCGACGACGACTTCGACGACGACTTCGACGACGACTTCGACGAGGATCTCGGTGGACTCGACGAAGGAGAAGCGGGAGACGGCGACGTGGACGCCGCCGGAACGGACGACTCGGGGGGCGTCTACGGAGACCTCGACGACGACGTCGAGGAGGCCGAACCCGACGCGGAGACGGCTGCCGAGGACACCCCGGAGTTCGACGAGGAGTTCGCCGACGACCTCAGCGACGACGTCAGAGGAGACCTCTCGGACGATGAGGGGACCGAGACCGTTGAGAGCGAGAGGGAACAGGAGCCCGAGGGGGTAGAGCCGGAGCCCGACACCGGCTCCGGGGACGTCGAGCCAGAGCCCGAAACCACGGCACCGGAGCGAGGGGAAGGCGGAGATGCTGAGCCGGAGGAACAGCGGCCGGCCGACGACGCCGGAGCCGAGGAGCAGCCGCGAGGAGCGGGTCTGGACGAAGCAGTAGGCGAAGCAGGCGAGGTCGAGGAATCAGGTGGCGACGACCTCGTAGACGACGTCGAGGATGCCCTCGGCGTGGAGGACGACTCCGACGACCTCGTGCCCGACCAGTCAGCGGAAGAGGACCCCACCGGAGGTGCCGGAGAGACCGAGCCCGAGGAGACGGTGGAGACCTACGGGGGCCTCGACGACGAGCCCGAGGAGACGGTGGAAACGTACGGCGACGTCGGAGCCGACGAAGAGGAGACGTCCGCGTCCTCCGCCGAAGACGCCGACTCGGGTTCGGTGGAGGAGCCGGCTCTCGACCACCCGTCGGAGGACGAAGCAGACGCCGCGGAGGCCGGAACCGGGGAGCACGAGCAGCCCGAGGCTTTCGACGAGGAGGTGGAGGAGCCCGCCGGGTTCGAGGCCGAGGCGTCCGGCGTCGAAGAGCCGGCCGCCGACGAGACCGAGGACTCCGGAGAGGCTGAGGAGGCTTTCGAGGGCGGCGCCCTTGACGACGCACCCGAGGAAGCGGAGGACGTCGACGACGGGGAAGCAGCGGTCTCCGCGGAGTCGGAGGAGGGGGAGGAGGTCGACGCCTCCGGAGACGGAGCCGACGTCGACACCTCCGACGGCGAACCCTCGGACGCTGACGGAGACGACGGCGACGTATCGGTGGACGCCACCCTGGACACGGGAAGCGGTGGCGTGGCCGTCACCGGCGAAGGAGAGCTCGAGGACCTCGGGGACGCGATGACGGAGGCCGACGAGATATCCAGCTTCTTCGAGGACCGTACGACCGGAGAGGCGCACATCGAGGAGATGCAGGAGGTCGAGGGCTTCTTCGAGCCCGGCAGCGAGCTGGAGCAGGCTTTCGGCGAGGACAAGCTCAACACCCTGTTGAGCGAGGCGAAGCAGGGGGTCGCCGAGTACGAGGGCCTTGAGGGCTACGTCGAACACGAGCGGTACTGGGTGAACAAGCCCTACGCCTACGTCGCCATCCTGTACAGCGACACCCAGAACGACCACATGTACTACGTCGTCGAGCCCCGTCTCGACGAGTACGAGGAGACCGTGCGTCAGGACCTCGAGGAACGCCTGAGGGACGTGCTGATGTACGAGGAGGTCGACGAGGACCTCGACGAGGAAGAGATACTCGAAAAGAAGGTCAAGAAGATCATACGGGACTACGGCATCGAGCTCGAGAGCGACTCGATGCACAAGATCCTGTACTACCTCAAGCGCGACTACATCCACGACGGCAAGATAGACCCCATAATGCGCGACCCCGGGGTGGAGGACATATCTTGCGACGGAGACAACGTCCCGCTCTTCGTCTACCACCGCGACTACCGCGACCTGATGTCGAACGTCGAGTTCACGAAGGACGAGCTCGACTCGTTCGTCATCAAGCTCGCGCAGAAGGCGGGCAAACACATCTCGGTCGCCGACCCCCTCGTCGACGCGTCGATGCCTGACGGCTCCCGTATCCAGATGACTCTGGGTACGGAGGTAACCGACCGGGGTTCGACGTTCACCATCCGGCTGTTCGCCGACGAGCCGTTCACCCCCATCGACCTCATCAACTACAACACGTTCTCGCTGGAGCAGATGGCGTACCTCTGGACCTGCATCGAGAACAACAAATCCCTGATATTCGCGGGCGGTACCGCGTCCGGCAAGACCACCAGCATGAACGCGGTCACGCTGTTCATACCGCCGAAGTCCAAGGTGATCTCCATCGAGGACACCCGGGAGATAACGCTGCCGCACATGAACTGGATTCCCTCGGTTACGAGGGACTCGTTCTCGGACGACGGCGTCGGTGCGGTCGACGAGTACGAGCTTCTGCGTGCGGCGCTCCGGCAGCGGCCGGAGTACCTCGTGGTCGGTGAGGTCAGGGGCGAGGAAGCGCTGACGCTGTTCCAGGCGATGTCGACGGGGCACACGACGTACTCGACGATGCACGCGGACAGCGTCGACAGCGCGATACACAGGCTGGAGAACCCGCCGATATCGGTGCCGCGTTCGATGCTGAAGGCGCTGGACATCGTGTCGATACAGAGCCAGACCTTCGTCGGCGGCGAACGCGTCCGACGTAACATGAAGCTCGTCGAGATTATCGGCATCGACCCGAAGACCCGTAACATCCGCACCGACGACATCTTCCAGTGGAACGCGGAGACCGACAGCTTCGTCCGCACCGGTAACTCGACTGCGCTGCAGGACATCAAGCGGGCGCGTGGCTGGAGCGACGAGGAGCTCCAGAGGGAGCTCGACGAACGCCGCGAGGTCCTGCAGTACATGCTCGACAACGACATCTCGGAGTACGAGGACGTCTCGAAGATAATCCAGTCGTTCATCATCGACAGGGACCGCGTCCTGAACCAGATACGCGAGGGTGAGATAGACCTCGAGGCCCTGTCGGAGCTGAAGACCCTCAACATATGAGCCTCGCAGACAGGCTGTTCGGAGGAGGTGGCGGTGGCGACGTAGAGGTTGATGAGGTGGAGACGCCGGACGACGGCACCGCGGACACGGAGCCCGAGCCCCGCGAGGACTTCATGATGAAGGTCGACAGGCTGGCGTACGGCCTGTTCGGAGGCTACTTCGAGGGCAAGAAGGACAACTACGCCGGCTACAGGAAGAAGATAAACCAGGCGCGGATGGAGGTCGGCTTCGACATGTACCTCAGTCGAATCACCCTGTTCTCCGTGGTCACGGGTGTCATCGGAGCCCTGCTGGGCGTCGGCATCGCCGCGTTGCTGGCGTCGATGGGCATGTTCCAGGAGATGACCATCTCGGTCACCTTACCTCCCGGGCCCGCGCAGATGGTGAAGGCTTACGCCCCGTACATCGCGGGGTTCTTCATCATGGTGGTGATGACCGCGGTGCTAGGCGGAATAACCGGCGGCATCCTGTACTACATCCCGAGCTTCCAGGCGGGCGAGAGGAGACGGGAGATAGACAGCATGCTTCCTTCGGCGGTGACGTTCATGTACGCGCTGTCCCGCGGCGGCATGAACATCATCGAGGTGATGGAGAAGCTGTCGAACGCCGACGACGTCTACGGAGAGGTCGCCAACGAGTTCGACATGATGCTGCGGGACATGGACTACTTCGGCAACGACCTCCGTATCGCGTTGCGGAACACCAGCGAGATGACTCCGAGCGAGAACATGTCCGACTTCCTCGACGACCTGCTGTCGGTCATCGACAGCGGAGGTGAGATGACCCCGTTCCTGCTGACGAAGAGCGAGCAGTACCACGAGATACGGAAGCAGGACCAGAAAGGATTCCTCGACACGCTCGCGCTGATGTCGGAGTCGTACGTCACGGCGTTCGTCGCGGCGCCGCTGTTCATCATAATCATAATGACGATAATGAGCGTGATGGGTGGCGCGGACATGATGCAGCTGTACGCCATCATCTACATGGTGTTGCCGGTGGCGTCGCTGGGTTTCGCGTTCGTCATCGACATCATATCGACGGGTGGCGACAGCGCGGTCAAGCAGCTCGACCGGGAGCGCGACGTCTTCGACGTGGAGGCGATGGAGGAGATAGCGGCGGAGAGCGACGACGACCGGATAGACGACCTCGTGCAGGCGAGGAAGATGCAGTCTTTCAAGGACTTCGCACGCGACCCGCTCGCGGGAATCAAGGAGAAGCCGATGCTGTCGCTGGCGTTCACGGTGCCTCTGGCGATAGTGCTACTCCTCGCGATGGTGCTCTCGGGGCTCGCGACGCCGAGCGTCGAAGCAATGCTCGACGACCCCATCTGGAACACCATCGCGCTGGCGATACTGCCCGGTATGACGGTCATAGTGCCGTTGTCGATATTCCACGAGATAAACTCTCGCAGGGAGGCGAAGATCATCCGAGAGCTGCCGGACACGCTCAAGAAGCTGTCGAGCGCGAACGAGACGGGTATGACGCTGGAGGAGAGCATGCTGCTGGTGAGCGAGACGTCGTCGGGGGTGCTGTCGAAGGAGCTGAAGAAGGTCCACAACGAGATACAGTGGGGTAGCAGCCTGAACGAGGCGCTGATATCGTTCGCGAACAGGATGAAGATACCCCGGCTGTCGCGGACGATAAAGCTCCTGACGAAGGCGAACGAGTCCAGCGGCGACATCCAGGGCGTGCTTCAGGTGGCGGCTCGCGACGTCGAGAGCGCCTACAAGCTCGACCGCGAACGGTTCCAGAACATGATTATCTACACCGTCATCATCATAATCAGCTTCCTGGTGTTCCTGTTCGTCATCATCATCCTGGACAGCCGGTTCCTCTCGGAGATGGCGGCTCAGGCTGGCGACGGAGGTGGAGGTGGAGCCGCAGGCGGCAGTGGAGGCGGTGGCGCTCCTGCTGGCGGAGGCGGTGGTGCGATGGACCTCAGCAACATACCGATAGAGAAGTACAGGATGGTGTTCTTCCACGCCGGAGTCATCCAGGCGTTCTGCAGCG
>CAZXNG010000033.1:0-9310 GCA_964642065.1 uncultured Halobacteriales archaeon | reverse complement strand
CGGGCGTCGAGCGCGTGGTAGAGCCCGGGCGCGAAGACGAAGTCCTGGGAGTTCAGCTTGTCGCGTAGCTCTCTGGCCTTGTAGTTGTCTATGTCCCTGTACGTGTAGTCGTGTTCGTCGCGTCGCTCTCCTTGTGGCATGCTGTCGGTTGGTCCTTGGGGGAATCTCTGTTTAAGCTAATCGGTTCTGTCTGCCGCGGCCGGGGCGGAGACCCCGCATAAGCGGCAGGGGGTGTCGCCGTCCGCTCCGACGCAAGCGCTCGGCCGACGGAAACCTCAAAGTTATTGACGGTCGGCTACGGTTTGCCTCCATGGAGAACGACACCGGCGACTCCGAAGTGCTCGACGTCGACGACGTACG
Organism: uncultured Halobacteriales archaeon; assembly: GCA_964642065.1. Classification (GTDB taxonomy): domain Archaea; phylum Halobacteriota; class Halobacteria; order Halobacteriales; family Halorutilaceae; genus JAQZDA01. The sequence goes on along the minus strand of CAZXNG010000033.1, from coordinate 8,950 downwards.
TCACGTCGCCTCGCTCGCCCACGTCGAGCTCACGGAGGACGAGGTGATGGAGTACGTCGACGAGTTCAACGAGGTGCTGGGATACTTCGACAGGCTGGACGACGTCACCGACGACGCCGACTCGGACGAGGGTTCTGAAGAGCTCTCGAACGTGGTGCGCGCCGACGAGGTAGAGGACGGTCTGACGCAGGACGAAGCCCTCTCCAACGCACCGGAGACCGAGGACGGATACGTCCGAGGCCCCAGGGTAAGCTGATGTCCAAGTCGTCCGAAGACACCGAGGACCCCTTCAACGCCTTCGTCACCAGGTGCGACGTCGGCGGAGGGGAGGGCGCGCTTTCCGACCTCTCCGTCGGGGTGAAGGACAACATATCCACCGAGGGCGTCGAGACCACCTGCGGCTCCCGCGTCCTCGAGGGCTACGTCCCGCCGTTCGACGCCACCGCTGTCGCTCGCCTCAAGGACGCCGGCGCTATCGTCGTCGGGAAGACCAACATGGACGAGTTCGGCATGGGTACGACGACGGAGACCAGCGCCCACGGAGCCACCCGGAACCCCGTCGACCCCGACCACGTCGCCGGCGGCAGCAGCGGCGGCAGCGCCGCAGCGGTCGCCGCAGGCGACGTTGACGCGGCGCTCGGCACCGACACCGGAGGCAGCGTCCGGTGCCCCGCGGCGTTCTGCGGCGTCGTCGGGGTGAAACCCACCTACGGCCTCGTCTCGCGGTACGGTCTAGTGGCGTACGCCAACAGCCTCGAGACCGTCGGGCCGATGGCGGCCGACGTAGAGACCGTCGCCCGCGTGCTCGACGTAGTCGCTGGCGCCGACCCCCGCGACAGCACCTGCGAGGCGGAGGCCGACGACTACCTGGAAGCCGCACGCGAACCCGTAGACCTCGCCGACGCCACCGTCGCGGTGCCCGAGGAGCTCGTCGGCGACGGCGTCGAGGACGGCGTCGAGCAGCAGTTCCAGCGCGCGCTCGAAGCCATGGAGGACGAGGGAGCCACCGTCGAAGACGTGTCGATGCCGTCGCTGGAGCACGCGCTCGCGGCGTACTACGTCATCGCGATGGGGGAGGCGAGCAGCAACCTCGCGCGGTTCGACGGCGTCCGGTACGGCCCCGGCGGAGGAGACGGCGACTGGAACGAGTCTTTCGCGGAGGCCCGCGCGCGTTTCGGCGACGAGGTCAAACGCCGAGTCATGCTAGGCACGTTCGCGCTCAGCGAAGGCTACCACGAGAAGTACTACGACAAGGCACAGCAGGTCAGGGAGCTCGTCCGCCGGGACTTCGACCGCGTGCTCGACTCCGCCGACGTCGTGGCGTCGCCCACGATGCCCGTCACTCCGTTCGAGCTCGACGAGACGCTCGACGACCCGCTGGAGATGTACCAGGCCGACGTCAACACCGTCCCCGTCAACCTCGCCGGAGTGCCGTCGATAAGCGTGCCCTGCGGCCGCGTCGACGGCCTTCCCGTCGGCCTCCAGCTGACCGCCGGCAGGTTCGAGGACGCCAGCCTGCTGGCGACTGCGGCAGCGTTCGAGGGAACGTGGAGCTAGACCTCGGGAAGTCCGGCTACCGTGTACTGGGGTGTGCGGAGAGCCACCGCGGCCGCGAAGGCGACACCGGGTTCTTCTGCGGCGTGGTCATGCGAGCCGACGGAAGGGTCGAAGCAGTCGAGTTCTCTCTCGTCACCGTAGGCGGTCTCGACGCCACCGACGCCGTCCTCGACCTCTGGAGCACGACCGGCGAGGACGTCCAGGCGGTCGTCGTGTCGGGTCTCGCCGTAGCATGGTACAACGTCGTCGACCTCGAGCGGTTGCACCGCGAGATCGAGCGTCCCGTGGTCTGCGTCACCTACGAGGAGAGCGAGGGGCTGGAGGAGTCGCTGGAGCGGGAGTTCTCCGGCGAGGCGCTGGAAAGTCGGCTGGAGCCCTACGAGCGGCAGAGCGACCGCGAGGCCGTCGAACTCTCCGCGGGTGAGACGGTCTACGTCCGAGCGGAAGGCATCGAGGACGACGAAGCGCGGAGGTTCGTAGACGACCTGACGACCCACGGCAAGAAGCCCGAACCCGTGCGCGTCGCCGGACTCGCGGCGCGGGGCGCGCTCGACCACGTGGAGGCGGTGTCGTGAACGAGGACCTGTGCGTCAAGAGCTGCGAACGATGCAGCGCGCTCGTCCGCAGCCGCCGACGCATCGTCAACGGGGTCGGCGACCGCGACGCCGACCTCGTCTTCGTCGGCGAGGCACCCGGTCAGCGGGAGGACGACCTCGGGGAGCCGTTCGTCGGCAGGAGCGGCGACATCCTGACGGAGAAGCTCGACGACCTCGGGGTCGCCCGTGGGGAGGTCCGTATCACCAACAGCGTCCGATGCAGGCCGCCGGACAACCGCGACCCCCGGAAGAAGGAGCTCGCGAACTGCCGGAGCTACCTGTTCCGCGAGATTCGGGCGGTCGACCCCGAAGCCGTCTGCACGCTCGGCCGCGTACCCACCGGCAACCTCCTCGGCGGGAGCTTCAAGATGTCCGACGTCGTCGGCGACGTCCGCGAGCTACAGATAGAGACGGAGGTCTACCCGCTGGTGCCGTGCTACCACCCTGCGGCGATGCTGTACGACCGGTCGAAGGAGGACAGGTTCGAGGCTGTGCTGGAGAAGGCCGCCATCCTCGCCGGCTACCTCTGACCGCTCACTCGAGAGACGTCGTCAGCTTCCCGAGCATCAGGTCCGTCAGGAGCCAAGCCACTCCTCCAGCTCCTGCACCGTATTGGTGTTGAGCACGTCGTCGTCCTCCGCCCACCCACGGCGCGCCGTCGCGACGCCGTACTCGACGTACTCCATCTCCTTCGCCGCGTGTGCGTCGGTGTCGATGGAGACCGGGACGCCTGCTTCCCGGCATCTCTTCACCTGTTTGTCGGTGACGTCGAGCCTGTGGGGGTTGGCGTTGAGCTCCAGAACAACCCCGTGTTGGTCAGCGGCGTCGAGCACCCGGTCGAAGTCGTAGGGATAGCCTTCGCGGCTGTTCAGCAGCCTGCCGGAGGGATGTCCGACGACGTCCACTCCAGGGTGTTCGACGGCGCTGACGAGGCGTTCTGTGGCCTCGTCCTCGTCCATGCCGAGTCCGGAGTGTATGGAGGCTACCACGACGTCGAGTTCTTCGAGGACGTCGTCTCCGACGTCTATCGAGCCGTCCTCCATGATGTTGGCCTCGACGCCCGTGAACATCCGGAGGTCGTGTTCGTCCTCCACGTCCCCGACCTCTTCCGCGAGGTCGAGCAGCTCCTCGTCGGAGAGGCCGCCGACGACGCCGAGAGCCTCGCTGTGCTCGGTGACGGCGACGTAGTCGTAACCCAGCTCGACGGCTTTCGCCGCCACCTCCTCGAGGGTCGCGGAGCCGTCGCAGCGGTCGACGTGGAGGTGGAGGTCGCCGCGGACGTCGTCCACCTCCACTAGCTCCGGCAGCTCTCCCGAGTCGGCGGCTTCGACCTCGCCGCGGTCCTCCCGCATCTCCGGAGGCACGAACTCCATGCCTAGTTCGTCGTAGACGTCTTCCTCGGTCTCGCTGGCGAGCCGTTCGTCGTCGCGCCAGACGCCGTACTCGTTGAGCTTCTTCCCCGGGTCGATGGCGCGCTGACGCATCACGACGTTGTGACCCATCGAACCAGTGAAGTACTGGAGGGCACTGCCGAACTCGTCGTCCTCGACCATGTGGAGGTCGAGCTGGGTCTCCTCGAGGTGGTAGCTCGCCTTCGACTCCCCCCGCTGGAGCACGTCCTCCGCGTACTCCGCCACGTCGTCGACGGTGGCCTCGCGGTCTCCCGAGACCACTACGACGTCGAGGTCGCCGATGGTCTCCTTCCTCCGGCGGATGCTGCCGGCGACGTTCGCACGTTCGACGCCTTCCGCCTCCCTCACCAGCTCTACGACCTTTCTCGAAAGCGGAAGAGCGTCGCCTAGCAGCATGCGTTCGTGGCTCTGTCGGGCGAAGTCGATGCCTTCGAGGATGTTCTGCTCGGTCTTCTGCCCGAACCCCTCGACCTCTCGTATCCTGCCCGCCTCCGCGGCCTCCTCGAGGTCGTCGAGGTCTTCGACGCCGAGCGCGCGGTAGAGCTTGCCCGCGGTCTTCGGACCGACTCCTTCGACGCGTGTCACCGCCTCGATGTCGACGGGTAGCTCCTCCCGTAGCTCCTCCAGCTCCTCGATGGAGCCGGTCTCCAGGTACTCGGTTATCTTGGAGCCGATGGCTTCGCCGACGTCCTTCAGCTCCTCGGGGTCGTCGAGAGCTCCGAGCGGGGCTTCGCGGACGCTCTCGGCGGCGTCGCGGTAGGCGCGGGGCTTGTAGTCGACGTCCTTCGCCTCGAGGCGGTCGGCGAACTCCTCCAGCAGAGCCGCGACCTCGGCGTTGTCCGCGGTCAACTCGACGCCTCCTTCGACCCCCGGTCGACTTCCGTACCGGTCCAGCGCTTCATCTGGACCGCCTCCCCTCGTCGTCTTCTCCGGACACCTCTTCGAGGAAGCTACGCCACCTCTTCTCGTCGGCTACCTCCGCCGCCCGCGCCTCAAGTTCCACGCTGTCGCCGGAACCCTCTAATGTCTCCAGCGCCCGACCTATACCCCGGACGCGTTCCACGAGCCGTTCGCCTTCCTCGTAGCCGAGGTCGCCCTCCTCCAGCTCTTCGACGAGGTCGAGTCTCAGTCTCCTGAGATGTTTCTTCATCTCGCTCTCGGAGAACGGCACCTCCGGCCGGGCGTCTCCGACGACGTACCGACGCAACGGGACCTCCTCGCCCGCCAGCTCCACCTCCTCCGGGATGCTCGCTCCGATGGTACCTCCCTCGCGGTCGAGCTTCTCCAGAAGCGTCTTCCTCTCGTATTCTTTCAACTTGCTCTCCCCGAAGGTAGTGCCTCTAACGACAAAGAATTTACGTCGTGCAGCCTTCGGTCGAACCGATGAGTCGCTGCCAGGAATGCGGGGAGGACCTCAGCATGCCCTACACCTGCAACTACTGCGGTGAGGCGTTCTGCTCGGAACACCGCCTGCCGGAGAACCACTCCTGCGGGGGGCTGTCTTCGTACGAGAGCGAGGTCCGGGAGTCCGGCAAGATATACGGCGGACCGTCGACGTCACGAGGTTCGTCGTCTTCGTCCTCGCTGTCGCTGTCTCTCGGCAGGTTCCGGGGCAACGTAACCTATCTGCTGCTGGTCGTGATGGTCGTGGTTCAGATCCTGCAGTTCCTGGTTTTGATAGCGTTCGGTCCTGAGGCGCACAACGCACTGTTCACGCTGCGGCCGGACTACCTCCTCTACGTCTGGACCTGGGTAACCAGCGTCTTCAGCCACTCCACGCAGGCGTTGGTCCACATCCTGTTCAACGGAATCATACTGTTCTTCTTCGGCTCCGTCCTCGAGCGGAAGATAGGGAGCGAACGGTTCCTCGGCATGTTCGTGGCCGCCGGAGTCGTGGCGGGGCTCGCGCAGGCGACGTCGACGCTGGCGCTCGGAGGCGCGGGAGACGTACCCATCCTCGGTGCCTCCGGCGCCATCCTCGCCGTCATGGGGGCGCTCACCGTGCTACGCCCCAACCTCACGGTCTACCTCTGGTTCTTCCTGCCGATGCCGCTGTGGTTCCTGACGATAGCGTTCGCCGCCTACGACGTCCTGTTCTTCGCCATCGGAGGCGCCGGAGCGGGCGGCATCGCACGCGTCGCCCACCTGTCGGGGCTCGCCATCGGCCTCGCCTACGGATACCACCTGAAGAAACAGGGTGTGTCGATGCGGAGCCAGATACAGCTCGGAGGCGGCGGACCAGGTGGCCCCGGTGGACCAGGCAGGGGACCACGGATATGACGACCCGGTCCGGAGGCGCATGCTGCTGTACGGAAATCGGAACGGCTTCTCGGTGAAACCTTAACTTCGTCCGCCGTCAACCACTCTCCATGCAGCAGCCGGAGGCCGAGGCACCGCTGTCGGTGGAAGAGGTCACACGTCGCGTCAAGCGCCTGCTGAACGACGACGGCCTCGTTGACGTCCGCGTAGAGGGCGAGGTCTCCAACTTCCACCACCACGACGGAAGCGGACACATGTACTTCAGCCTGGTCGAGGACGACGTCACCCTGAAGTGCGTGATGTTCCGGTGGGACAACCAGCGACTGGAGTTCGAACCCGAGGACGGTGACGACGTCGTCGTCGAGGGCGACGTCACCGTCTACGAGAACAGGAGCCAGTACCAGCTCCAGGTCGACAGTATGGAGCGCGTCGGCGACGGCGAGCTATACCAGCGGTTCCTCGAGCTCAAGCGCCGGCTCGACGACGAAGGACTGTTCGACGACCGTCACAAGAAGGAGCTGCCGAGCTACCCGGACACCGTCGGCGTCGTCACCAGCGACAGCGGAGCCGCGCTACACGACGTCACCGACGTCCTCGCGCGCAGGTTCCCCGTAGACGTCGTGCTCGCTCCGGCGGCGGTGCAGGGGGAGGGCGCGGCGGAGGAAATAGCGTACGCACTGCACGAGATAGACGGACGCGTCGACGTCGTCGTCGTGGGCCGCGGAGGCGGTTCGACGGAGGACCTCTGGGCGTTCAACGAGGAGGCCGTCGCACGCGCCATCTACGACTGCGACACCCCGGTCGTGAGCGCAGTGGGTCACGAGGTCGATGTCACCATCGCGGACTTCGTAGCCGACGAACGCGCCGCGACCCCGAGCGAGGCGGCGGAGATAGTGGTGCCGTCGGCGGAGTCCCTGATACGCCGGCTGGACGGGCTCGAAGACAGCCTCGACAGACGGATGGGGCAGCTGGTGGAGCGGAGGGCGCGCAGGCTGGAGAACCTAGAGAGCTACCTCCGGACCTTCCCCTCGGTGCGGGAACGGTCGCACCAGCTGGACGAGATAGACCGGAGGCTCGACGACCTCGTGGAGGACGCCGTCGAGGACCGTGCCAGCGAGGTCGAGTCGAAGGCCGACGTCCTCGAGAGCCTGAACCCTCTCAACGTGCTGTCGCGTGGGTACGCGGTCGTCGAGAGCGAGGGCGAAACCGTTAGGACGGTGGAGGCCGTCGAACCCGGAGACGTGATAAACGCAAGGCTGCAGGACGGGACAGTCGACGGCAGGGTCGAGGACGTCCACGAGGAGGGAGGGCGGAGATGACGGAGGACGATTCCCGAAAGGATTCGGACGGAGGGGAAGGAGGCGATGAAGAGTTCGACTTCGAGACCAGCTTCGCGAGGCTCGAAGAGATAGTCGACCGTCTGGACCAGAGCGACGACCTGACGCTCGACGAGTCCCTCGATCTGTACGAGGAGGGCGTCGAGCTCGTCGAACGCTGTCGAGGCCGGCTGGAGAGCGCGGAGGACAGGCTAGACATGGAGATACTCGACTGAACGCAGGCGAGCATCCCGAGAGACCACTGGCCGCGGTCAGCCGTCGAGGGACTTCGCGGGAGGCGTGGACTCCATCCTTATCTCCCGAAGGTAGTCGTAGACCGGTTCGTCGAACGCCACCGACCAGTCGGGTTCGACGTCTTCCTCCGCCTTCGGAGCCTCCTCGACCTGCTCCACCGCGAGCTTCTCCGCGAACTCCCGGAGGAACTCCGGTGGCTCGCCCGGGTGACCCACGTCGACCGCGGCGCGGTAGGTCTCTACGACGGACTCGCGCTCGTCTCCGTCGTCGAGGTGACGGGCCCGCGAGGCCCCGAAGGTGTTGACGACGTCCGTCGCCCTCCGGTAGTCGTCTATCAGCCGGTCGAAACCCATGGTGACGAGGACGTCTGCAGCGAGGAGGTCGAGGTCCTCGCGCACCGGGTCGACGTCGACATCCATCCACGCGTCGGCGTCGTCGAGTATACCGCGAGTGACCTCGAGCCCTGCGTGCACGAACTCGATTCCCGCGGCGGACTCCACCGGGGGTTCGTCGGAGGCGAGCCTGCCGCTCAGGAGACAGAGCAACGCCGGCGTGCGGTCCACGCGTTCGAGGGCGCCAGCGATCAGCTGCTGGAGCTCCTCGGGGTAGACTTCGTCGACGGCGGCGTCCATCTCCGTCTCCAGCCGCCGGAGGTCGGCGTCGAAACCGCTCATGGGTCGAGTACGGAGGCCGTGAAGTAGTAGTTTTTCGATGCCGCCGCGGAGCTACATCTCGATGTCGACACCGTAGACCCGCTCGGGTACGTCGACGTTTGCGGTTACGAGGACGTCGCGGTGTCCTTCGACGAACGACCGGACGCGTCGCGGTACGGTACGCGGCCCCAGCACCGCTCCCGGACGGTCGGGGTCGTCGAGGAAGTCCGTCTCCAGCATGAACTCCCCGCCGCTCTCCGCTGCCTCCTCCACCCATTCCTTCCGCGCCATCACCGAGCGCACCACGCCCTCGACGTCCGGCGACGAGTAGTGCTTGACGACGCGGTCGCGTTCCATCCCCGCTTCTTCGGCGGTCTCTCCTACGTCGCGGAAGTCGTTCTCTGCTTCCGCGTGGAGCTGGACGGCGCAGTCGACGTCCGCGCCGATTTCGAACGCACGCTCCATCACCTCGTTTGACGCCCTCCAGACATCCTCCGGTACGTCGTAGTGCGGGCGACCGGACTTCAGCGCGACCGCGTCGCCCTCATCGACGTACTCCGCCGCCACCTCCAGCCCCGCCTGCATCAGCTCCCCTGCTTCCTCCGCCGACATCCCGCGCTCCACGAGCCGCGAGACGAGCGCAGGGTGGACGCCGAGCACCGGGAAGGCTTCGCCGTCCAGCACCTCGGTCGCCTCCCGGCAGACGTCGACCGTGAGGTCGAAACCGCGTCGGAATTCCTCACGTACGGAAGCCTCGACGTCGAAGTACCAGGACGGCTTGTTCACTACGAACAGATGGCTTCCGCCGCTCCTCTCGAACTCCTCCGCCGCCTCGACGCCGCGGCCGTTCACGGGATCGAGGTGGAGGTGGTCGTCGACGACGGGGAAGTCGACCTCCGACA
>CAZXNG010000032.1:899-9322 GCA_964642065.1 uncultured Halobacteriales archaeon | reverse complement strand
GCCGGTGGACTGGCGCTGGTCGCCTTCGGCGTCGTGCTGTTCGCATCCTCTGCGATAGGGGAGCGGAGGACGAGAAGCCGCGAGAGGAGAGTAGATGGGGGGCCAGTCGACGGTCGCCGCGTCGCGATGGTGCTCCTGGTGCTCGTGCTCGTCCCCGCGAACTACGCCATGCTGGGGCCCTCCGGAGTGCACGAGTTCCCCGTCGAAGGGTCGGCGACGGCGGGTGACGGCGAGAGCGTAGAACACAGGGTGGAGGCTACGAACCAGGGACTGGTCGCCATGCTCGTCGTCCTGGACCCGGCTACCTCGGGTACCTCTGTCGAACCGCGGTCGATGACCCTGGCGTCCGGCGAGACGACGTCGGCGACGGTCTCCCTGTCCACGTCGGGAGGAGAACCGCCGGTGGAACGGGTCGCGGAACACCGGTACTTCGTCCTGCTGCCGCCAGCGGCTCTGGAGGAGTTCCACCGCGTGCACCCCGCTCTAGCGCTGGCTATGGTGAACGCGGTGCTCGGCTTCGGCGTGCTCGGCCTCGTCGGAGGACTGTTCGGGTTCGGCAAGCTACGTCTCCGCGACACCAGCAGGAACAAGCCCCTGAAGACCAGGCTGCAGGGGGTCTTGAGGTAGGTTAGGGCTTTCGGTCAGGATTCCACAGGTTCCGGGGTTCCCACTGCTTCCCTAAGCTCGAAAAGCTTCTCCCGGACCTCGCCGTCACGCAGAACTCCACGAGCCATGTCGACGGCGACACCGAGAGACCCTGCGTCTCCGGAGGCGTAAACACGTAGGGCAGCGTTCAGCACGACGGCGTCGTGGAAGCCGTCGGTGCGCTCGCCCCGCAGCACCTCCTCCGTAACCCGCGCGGAACCCACCCGAGGTCGTCCGAGCTCCAGGTCTCCCCGCTCGAAGGAGAGCCCGAACTCCCCAGGGTCGACCTCGAAGTCCCGGAGTTCGCCGTCCTCCCGGACCACGACAGGAGTGGTCGAAGGTCGGACGTCGTCGTATCCCTCGAGCCCCCGGAACATCACCACACTTTCCATCGACTGCTCCGACCTCTCCAGGGTCCTGCAGACCTTCTCTCCGAAGGCCTGGTGGAAGAACGAACCGAGGTGTGTCGCGGCTTCCGCGGGGTTCGCGAGGGTCTCCACCGTGTTGACGAAGGTCCTGAGTCCAGTAGCTCTGCGCCTGTCGAGGAGCCCGTGTACGTCGGGGTTGAAACGGGTGGCGTCGTAGTAACCGAACCCTACGTCGTCGACCGCAGCAGCGGACTGCTCGGGCGTCAGGTCTACGGCCAGGTCCAGCTCCCTCAGCACGTGTCTGTACGTGACGCCTCCCGACGCGGGCACACGGTCGGCGCTGTGGACCACGACGGGAGTGCCGGCTGCGGCCGCGGTCAACCCGCTGGCGACACCCAGCAACGCCGTATCCGTCTTGCCGTCGTAGTTCGCTCCGCAGTCGACCGTCGACGCCTCGGGTGCCGCGGTGTCGACGCGTCGTCGCATGGCGTCGAGGAACCCCGCTAGCTCCTCCGGGGTGTTGCGTTTCCAGCGGTTCGCGACGAAGAACCCGCCAAGCGTCGCGGGGTCCACCTCGCCGTCGAGTATCTCGTCGAACGCGGCGTACGCCTGCCGGTAGCTCATGTCGTCCGCCGACCTGGGGCCGCTGCCGACGACATCGGTCAGCAGCTGCTTCACCCTGCCCTCCTCCGCCTCGTCGGCCGACTCCAGGGCTTCAGCCATGGTACACGGCTCCCGCTTCCTCGACCGAGTCCACGTTCTTCGGCGGTACGGCTGCAGCGGCTCCGCTCTCCACCATCCACTCCACGACGTCGTCGCGGACCTCGACCACCTCACCGACCACGGTGACAGCGGGTGGTTCGACGTCGCGCCGTCGAGCTACCGCAGCCACGTCGTCGAGCGTCGCGGTGACCGCGCGGCTGCCTTCCATCGTCGCCCTCTCCACCACGGCTACAGGTGTATCGCGCGGTACCCCTGCTTCTACCAGGGCTTCAGCGTTGTCCGGCAGCCTTCCGACACCCATCAGGACGACGAGGGTTCCTCCTGCGTCCACGTTCGCGGCGAGCGCGCTCCAGTCCAAGGCACTCTCGTCCTTCGATGGATCCTCGTGTCCCGTGACCATAGTGAAGGAGGACGCGTGCTCCCTGTGGGTGGCGGGTATGCCTGCGACCGCGCTTCCGGCGACCGCGCTGGAGACGCCTGGCACCACCTCGAACTCTACACCGTGTGCTGCGAGGTGCTGCATCTCCTCGCCTCCGCGCCCGAAGACGAAGGGGTCGCCGCCCTTCAGTCGTACCACGTCGTCGCCTGCGCGGGCATGCTCGACCATCGAGCAGTTAATCTCCGCCTGAGGAGTGCGGTCGCCGCCGGGCTCCTTGCCGACGGCGACGATGTCGCAGTCGTCCGACACCGCCTCCAGAACTCCGTCGCCTACCAGACTGTCGTGGAGGACGATGTCGGCTTCGCCGAGAAGCCGGCGAGCCTTAACCGTCATGAGCTCGGGGTCGCCTGGACCGGCGCCGACTAGATGTACGCGGCCGTCGCTACGCATCCAGAGCCACCTCCCCGTCTACGTGGGCTTGCTCCGCCCTCTCGACGACCACCTCCAGGGCTTCGGAGTGCCCTACCACTGACACCGTGTAGGTGACGGTGACGCCGTCTATCTCCTCCGTCTCCGGCGGCTGGAGGGGTGTGTCGGTGAAGCCTATGGCGTCGGGAACGTCTTCGGTCGCGTGGGGGCCGTCAGCGACGAAGAACGGGACGACGACGGCGTCGTCGGTGTCGACCGCTTCCGCGAGCTCGGCGACCCCGGGTTCCTGGTCGAGGAAAGCGGCCTGTACGTCGGCGAACCCCGACCTCCGACGCAGCCGTTCGACGTGTCGGTGAACGGAGTCCGCGGACGCGCTGTGACGGGGTGTGCCGTGGCCGACGACGACCAGCTCCGTCGACCTCGGTGGCTGTCCGGCGTCCTCGGCTGCCTGGACGGCGTGCCGCTCGATTGCGTAGCTGAAGGTCGGATGCGTGCCCACGGGAGGCGTCAAAGCGACGTCTTCCGGCAGCTCTCTCGGGAGCACCGTGTCCACGTAGTATCCCTCCGCGGCGAACACGGGGACTGAGACCGCAGAACTCCCGTGTACGGCGTCCAACGCCTCTGAGACGTGTGGTTCGTCGTCGACGTACGCGGCTCCGACATCGGTGAAGCTCGTTCGGTCCTCGACCTCCGCCACGAGGTTCTCGACGGTCCGTCTCGGCGCGGGGTGGTCGGGCGAGCCGTGAGCCAGCAGCAGAAGTGACTCAGCCATCATCCGTCTCCGTGCAGCCCGCACTCGGTCTTGTCCTCGCCTCTCCACCGTCCGTCGCGCTGGCTCTCGCCGTCCTCCACGGGCTCCGTCAGCGGTTCGTCGCCTATCGAGAGGTATCCCTCGTCGTGCAGGGGGTTGTACGGTACGTCGTGTTCCTCGACGTGGCTCCGGACGTCGTCGAAGACCCAGTCGACGAGGGGGTTGAGCTTGACGAGGCCGTGTGCGTCGTCCCGCTCTACCGGGTCGGCGTCGGCTCTGCTGTCCGCCTGCTCCCGCCTTATCCCCGTGACCCACGCGTCGCGGCCATCGAGCGCGTCGTCTATCTGCCGGAGCTTCGTCAGCTCGTGGAACCGTCCGATGTCGCGTTCCCACAGACGTTCCCCGTGCACACGTTCGAACTCCCCACGGGTCCCCTGCTCCGGCCGGTAGACCCTGAGGTCGACGTCGTACTCGTCGGTGAAGCTGTCCACGAAATCCAGGGTCTCCTCGAAGTGGTACAGGGTGTCGAGGAAGACGACGGGCGGCCGCCGGTCGAGCTCCCTGTGGACGACGTCGAGGACGACGACGTCCTCGAGGCCGAAGGAGGACGCGACGACGATATCGTCGAACTCGTCGAACGCGCGGTCGAGTCGGTCGACTGCTGCGAGCTCCTCGTACTCTGCAACGGCGAGCTCCGGGGTCACGACGCACCACCCGTGGCTCCTCCGGTGCGTGCGTTCGCCGTGCTCTCCTGCTCGCCCTGGCTGCGGAGCTCGCCTCGAACTATCTCCCAGACCTCGGGCCGCATGAGCTTCGGGCTGACGTCGTCGCCTGCGCGAGCGCTCCGGCGGATGCGGGTGCCGCTGGGGTTCTCCCTGTGGTCGTCGCCGTGGCTGCAGGTCTTGTCGGATGCCATGCCGTCGCAGCGGTGGCAGTAGAAGGCGTAGTCGTAGTACAGCGGCTGAACCTCGAGGTCGTCCTCGAACTTCCGAAGGAAGTCGTGGGCCTCGTAGCTTCCGTAGTGGTCGCCGACGCCGGCGTGGTCGCGTCCGACGACGAAGTGGCTGCAGCCGTAGTTCTGCCTCACGGTGGCGTGGAACAACGCCTCGCGGGGGCCGGCGTACCGCATCGGTGCCTTCAGGGTGGCGAGCAACGTGTGGTCGGAGCTGTAGTACTCGTCGAACAGCACCTCGTAGGCGTGCATACGCACGGAAGCGTCGACGTCGCTGTCCTTCGTGGTGCCGACCAGCGGGTGGACGAACAGGCCGTCGACGGTCTCGAGCGCGCACTTCTGCAGGTACTCGTGGGCGCGATGCGGTGGATTCCTCGTCTGGAAGCCGACGACGGTCCTCCACCCCCGTCGTTCGAACTCCCTCCTGCTCTCCCGGGGCGTGAACCTGCGCTCGTGGTCGGCCTCGGGGGTCTCGCTGTACATCCGTACGTCTCCGCCGACGAGATACTCTTCGAGGCCGCGCGTCCTCTGGACCCCGGGGTGTTCGTCGTCCGTGGTGCCGTAGACGCCTTCCACCCAGGATTCGACGTCCTTCCGCCAGCTGTCTTCGATGTCGACCGAGCCCACGACCGAACCCTCGTACGTCAACGCGTGCCTCTCCTCCGGAGGCCGGTGGCCGGCGTCCAGCGCGATAGGTACCCCCCATGGCGTGTCGTCTGCGAGACGGGCTCTATCGACGACGCTACGGAAGTCGTCGTGGGTCACGAAGCCAGTGAGGGGGCTGTATGCGCCGGTCGCCAGCATCTCGAGGTCCATGTACGTCGACCTGTCTATCTCAAGCCGCGGCAGCTCTTCGGCGTCTTCGGGTCTCTCCGTGGTGCGGTCAACGAGTCTTCCGCCGTGTGGCTCGACGGTCACCCTGCTGCCTCCTCGTCTACGGTGACCGCGTCATGGGCGCGTTCGGCGAACTCTTCGGTGCCGACCCGGTGTGCGTAGTCGCGGAAGGTCTCGCCGTCCTCTTTCTCTCGCTCGTACTCCTCCGCCATCTCGGCGACGACGTCGACGGCGGTGTCGCAGGGCACGCTCCGTATCGCCCAGTCGAGGAAGCCTGGGTCGCTGCCGAGGCCGCCGCCGACCCCGATGTTCACTGCTTCCACTAGCTCGCCGTCGCTACGGGCTTTCGTTCCCTGGAAGCCGACGTCCGCTATCTGCGGCTGCGCGCAGCTGGCGTTGCAGCCGCTGAGGTGGAACCTGATGGGGCTGTCTACGTCGACCTGTTCCTCGAGCTTCTTCACCCAGTCGACCATCCGGTTCTTGGTCTCGATGAGGGCGAGGCTGCAGAACTCGGTGCCGGTGCAGCTGATGGCGCCGCGTCGGAAGGGCGACGGGTCGACGGGCATGTGTTCGAGGAGGGGTTCGTCGCGGAACTCGTCGAGGCGTTCCTCGGGGATGCCGGTGATTACGATGTTCTGTCGCTGGGTCAGCCGGAGCTCGCCGTCGCCGTACTCCTCGGCGAGGTCCGCGGCTTCGAGGAACCAGTCGGCCTTGAACCGTCCGGTGACGACCTGGAGTCCTGCGTAGTAGTCGCCGTCCTTCTGCTCGTGGACGCCTACGTGGTCGCAGTAGTGCCGGCCCTCCTCGCTGTGGCCGTCGTTGTACCTCTGGTGTTCGCGGAAGTCCCGGCCTGCGCTCCTGAGCTCGAACCCGGCTTCGTCGGCGACCCTGGTGCGCAGCCATTCGGGCCCCTCCTCGTCTATCTTGTAACGTAGTCGTGCGCGTGCGCGTTGTTCGCGGTTGCCCTCGTCGCGGAAGACGACGGCGGCAGCGCGGTTGAACTCCAGCACCTGATGGGGTTCGACGAAGACGTCGAGGTCCTGTGCCATGATGCCGCCGCGTCCGAGGCCGCCGCCCGCCATCACGTTGAAGCCCGGCACCTCTTCGCCGTATACCTCCTTGACGGCGGGGTGGAAGCCGAGGTCGTTTATCTCGCCCTGGCCGCAGCCTTCGACGCAGCCGCTTATGCTGACCTTGAACTTCCGCGGTAGGTTGCTGAACTCATCGCTCTCCATGAAGTAGTCGGCGACCTCGTCGACGAGACCCGATGCGTCGACCTTCTCGCGGGCGTCGACGCCTGCTACGGGACACCCGACGATGTTGCGGAAGACGTCTCCGCAGGCTCCGGTGGCGCCCGTGGGGATGCCGGCTTCCTCGAACTCCTCCCACACGTCGGGGACGTCCCGTATGTCTATCCAGTGCATCTGTATGCACTGGCGGGTGGTGACGTCTCCGAACGTCCGGCCGAAGTGAGGGTTGGCCTCCGGGCCCTCGGCGTACTCCTCTATGACCCTGCCGATGGTGCGGGCTTGCTCGCTGGTGAGGATGCCTCCGGGTATCTTCACCCGGTGCATGAAGTACTCGGGGTTCTTGTCGTTCTGCTGGTACAGTCCGTACCATTTCAGGCGCTCGAACTCGTCGCCGTCGTCATCTTCGCCGCCTTCGATTGCTTCGAAGCCTTCCTCGCTGTAGACCTCTCGGATGGTCTCGCCGAGTTCGACGGGGTCGCGGTCGTCCTTCCATCGTTCGACCTTGCTGGGCATGGTCACTGGATGGAGGCGGGGTAGTTAACGCGGACGGCAGAGGCAAAAGAAGGGGTTACCGGCAAATCTCGGTCTACCGGCGAGGTTTGTCGGTACCCCCGAAACTTGCCCCTTCGAACACGCTTACTACGTGTTCGACTCCAGTTAGAGATGGATGGACGACGGTTCGAAGAAGCTCGACAGCGTGCTGGAGGGGCTGCCGCCGAGCGCGAAGCTCGTCGCCAAGGTTCTCGAGAGGGAGGGCGAGCTTAGCCAGGAGGAGATAAGCCGGAGGGCACGTCTCAGCGGTAGCACGGCTAGAGACGCGCTGAGGGAGCTGGCGGACGAGGGAGTCGTCGAAGCCGAGGTGGACTCCTCGGACGGGAGGAGGCTGGTCTACTCCATCGAACAAGGATGTTGAACGAGCCGGTATCGTGACGTCGTGTCACACAGTGTGGTAGGTCTTCACGTCCTCACCCCGTAGCTCGACGTCGTCCTCCATCTCCAGCAGGTCCATGTGGCCGATGACCTCGCTCATGCCGAAGAAGTACTCGGTGGACGGCAAGTCAGGCCACATCTCCTGCATCAGCTCGTACGCCGTCCTCGGCTGGTCCACCATCGACAGCAGCCGTTGCTTCCGGTTCTCGTGGTGTTCGAGCGTCCGCTCGATACGTTCGTCCGGACCCTCCACCAGTGGACCGTGTCCCGGAAGCGCGCGGTCGAGGTCGAGTTCCAGTAGCTCTTCCAGAGAGGACAGGTAGAGATGGAGGCTCCTGGGTCGTTCGCCGTCTTCGGGTATCTGGAGGTTGGGGTTCGGGGTTATCTCCTCCATCAGATGGTCGCCCGAGAGGAGGGAGTCGTCGAGTCGATACGAGAGCGTCCCCATACAGTGCCCAGGAGTCTCCAGCGGTTCGAGGGCCGGTGAGACAGGGAGGCTGTCTCCTTCTTCGTGGGGAACGAGCGCGTCCGGTTCGACAGGAGGTGCGAGCATGGTGAAGGAGCCCGGTAGCTCGACTACCGCGCCTGCCTCGTTCTTCGGCATACCCATCTCCCGGAGGAAAACCCGGAAGTAGCGTTTCTCCCGCTGGTAGTGGGCCTCGTAGTCCTCGATAACCGGGATGGCGTCCTCGTGGGCGTGTATCCTGCAGCCGGACTCCTCGTGCAGGCGGGAGGCGAGGCCGAAGTGATCGATGTGGGGATGGGTGACCACCACCTCCGTAATGTCCACGGTGTCGTAGCCCAGCCCCTGGAGATTCTCCGACAGGGCTTCGTACGCGACGTCTGTGTCCGGGCCGGGGTCTACCACCGTGATTCCGTCGTCCTCGAACACGTAGGCGTTGACGTCCCCTACCTCGAAAGGAGTGGGTACGGATACCTTCGTCGGCCCGCTCATGGTCTTCGTGGCGGCCGACACGGGAAATAACTTGGTGAGACCCGAAAAGATGGCCGACAGTAGTTCCGCAAGTCAAAATCTGTGCATTAGATGAGTGAATCGCCAGAGGGCGGGGTTCTATATATCAGTATGCAGTTTACACAAAGCTGCATATGCCCACTAGATTCTTCAGATGAAGACAGAGAACCGCTACGCCGTCGATTTACA
>CAZXNG010000032.1:0-889 GCA_964642065.1 uncultured Halobacteriales archaeon | reverse complement strand
TCGGACTCGCAGACGTCCAAGATGATTGACAGGGCGTCTTCCATAGAGTCAGGTTGCTGGTGTAACCCAGGAAATATGGACCAAGATGCGTCGTCCTGATCTGGGGATGTTACCCTCCAAGTAGTAGGCCAGAACTGTATCTCTCCGTCATCGCCGACCTTCTCTTGAGCTGCCTCCACAGCTTCCTCTTTCGTCTGGTATGGCCCCCACTCGAGTGCTCTGACCACAGGCACCTCTCCTACACCCAACCACCATCCTGGGCCTTCGTGATCGTGCTCGTGGTAGCCGACTGTTATCTGATCAAGTCCGTCGTCATCTCGCTCCGGTCTCCAGGAAGGCGGGTCTTCGTAGTCAGTTTTGAAGAACCCACGTAACCAACTTAACCAACCCATACAGCAGATTTAGAAGTAACAAGGCAAAAGCCTTAGGTGGTGACTGACCTCCCCTGAACTTTAGATATAGTCTATTGGTCCGTTCAAGATTGGCGCTCTAGCAGAAGTTCTGTGTAGCGTAGATAGCGTCTGTTCCGTTTTCATCGATGTATATTCCCGCACCGTGGTTCCGCCAGTAAGGCGTTAAAATATTCTCCCGGTGACCGGAGAGCATCCAGTTATCTACGAAGTGCTGAGCAGCTTCGGTCTCATTTCCCAAGAAGCTACGTCCTTCTATGAAAGCTATATTCTCGGATCCGGTCGCATATCTATTTTCTCCCATAGGGACGCGACATTGATATCCAAATTTATCGTATCGATCACCGAAGGTCTCCCCGGAAGGTGAAACATGACTGTGGTACTCGTTTATCCCCATATCTCGACTGTGATACCGTGCTATTTCCGACAGCTGATAATCAAACTGAACGGGACGAAGCACTCGAGATCTCCTCTCTTCG
>CAZXNG010000031.1:0-9711 GCA_964642065.1 uncultured Halobacteriales archaeon | reverse complement strand
CCGCTGAAGCCCTCGACGGTCTCGACGTTCATCCGTATCTTCACGCTGTCGCTCCTGCCTTCACCACCCGACAGCCGTATCTCGTCGCGGCCGCTCTGTATCCGCTTCCCCGTCGTGCCCTCCGCCTGGTAGCCGACGAAGGCGAGGGTGTTGTCGTCGTCGGGCGCCAGCAGCTCCAGATGCTCCATCACTGGGCCGCCGGCCATCATGCCGTTGGTCGCGAGCACGATGCTGCTGGGGCCGTCCGCCACCTCCTGCCGCTGCTCCGTGCCCTCGTCTATCTGCTCGAAGTACGGCGCGAGGAAGGGGTTCTCGTCCTCGTGGAAGATGCGGTCCCTGAGGTCGTCGTTCAGGTACTCGGGGTGGGCGGTGTGGATCGCGGTCGCCTCCCATATCATGCCGTCTAGGTAGACCGGCATCTCGGGGATGCGGCCCTCCCTCATGGCCTCCTCCAGCACTATCATCATCTCCTGAGACCGGCCGACTGCGAACGCGGGGATGAGCACGGTTCCGCCGCGGTCGTAGGTGTTCTGTATCACCTGCTGGAGCTTCTTCTCCGCCTGCTCCTGCGGCGGCTGGGTGTCATTCCGTCCGCCGTAGGTCGCCTCCATGAACAGGGTCTCCAGCCGGGGGAAGTCGTTGGTGGCGCCGTTGAACAGACGGGTCTCCTCGTAGTGGATGTCGCCGCTGAAGCCGACGTTGTACAGGCCGTCGCCGACGTGGAAGTGGCAGACCGCGCTGCCGAGGATGTGGCCGGCGTTGTGCATCGTGAGCTTGATGTCCGGCGCGATGTCGGTGACCTCGCCGTAGTCCAGCGTGATGCTGTGCTTGATGGCTTCCCTCACCATCTCGCTGTCGTACGGCGGCGTCCTCCCCTGCTTCGCCGCGACGTCGAGGTAGTCCACCGTGAGCAGGGACATGAGATCGCGGGTGGGCTTCGTGCAGTACAGCGGTCCGCTGTATCCGTACTTGTACAGCAGCGGAATCAGCGCGCTGTGGTCGAGGTGGGCGTGCGTCAGCACTACCGCGTCGATGCTGTCGAGCGGCGTGGCCTCCGGGACGTGGAGGTAGGGTGAGTCGTCGCTTCCGGGTTTGTCGCCGCAGTCGATGAGGACGCGGGTCTCGGGCGTAGACAGCAGGAAAGAGGCGCGTCCGACCTCCTGACAGCATCCGAGCGAGGTGACCCTCACCCAGTCCTCGTCGCTCGTCTCCTCGCGGTGGATACGCCGACCGGTCTTCCTGAGGAACTCCTTGCGTTCGTCTCGCTCCTGGATAAGGTACCTCCGCAGGTTCCTGACGGTGGAGGACTCGATGGGAGGTGCGCGCACGACCTTCGGCGTCCAGCCAGTCTCGCGGGTTATCTCCCGAAGCGTCGAGCCGTGCTTCCCTATTACGAGCCCGGGTTTCTCCGCCTTGACGACCACCTCGCCGAGGTCGGGGTTGAAGTCGTAGTCGCTGATTCCTGCGTCGTCGTCGACTATCTCCTCTATCGTCTGCCGGGTCTCCTCCTGCGGCGTCAACGCCTTCGGGTCGGGTCGGACCGTTATGCGTTTCCGTAGCTGTCGTGCGAGGTTGCGGACGAGGTCGCCGTCGCCGGCGAACTTCTTCGGCGTCCCCGTGTAGATGACGAGCTCGGGTCCCTCGTACTCGACCTCGTTTATCTGTATCTCCGAGGGGACTTCGCTCTCTATCTCCTCCTTCAGCTGCTCTAGCTCTTCGTCGACGTTCATCGTCTGAAGGTGTGCTGCCTCTTCGGGTTCAAAGCTCTTCGAACAGGTCGTCTATCTCGTCGTCGTCGGCCATCTCGATGCCGTCTTCCGTGATGGTCGCGAGAAGGACTCCGTTGCCGCTCGCCGTGTCGCGCTCCATCGCGCTCCTGAGGCCGCGTACGCAGAGGCTCTTCGCCTCCTCTACCGTGAGGTCGTCGCGGTAGTGGTCCTCGAGTACTCCGTACGCTATCACGCTGCCGCTGCCGGTGGAGGCGTACTCCTCCTCCATGACGCCGCCCGCGGGGTCGAGGCTGAAGACGTGGGGGCCTTCGTCGTCGACTCCTCCGAGGAGGGGGACGACGAAGAACCGGTAGCCTCGCATGATGTTGCCGGCCATCGAGGCGAGGCCAGTCATCGTCATCGGCCGGCTGCGTCGCATCTCGTAGAGGTTCGCCTCTATCTTCAGGGTCTTCGCGAGGTTCTGTCCGTCGCCGACGCCGCCGCTGATGGTGAGGGCAGCGTTGTCGGTGACCTCGTATATCTTCTTCGCGGTCTTGCTGGCGACGAGGTTGCCCATGCTAGCTCGTTGCTCGGTGGCGAGCACCACGCCGTCCTCCGCGGTTATACCTATGGTCGTCGTGCCCTCTGCCACGTCGTCTTCGTCGACTGGCGCTTTCTCGCGCGTGCTTTGTCTGTCGGGAATCATTGTGTCTCCTGCAGGAGAACCTGCAACAGGTCTAGTCTCCGTAGTCGGCGACCTCACTTAAAGCTTCATTATAGGCTGCACCGGGAGGAGGTGTTCGGCGACGTTCAACGGGGCACCCGGCCGACCGGCTGTGCGTCGCTCGCCTCCTCCGGCAGTTCGATGTCGACGGTTTCGTCGTAACCGGAGAAGTCGTCCTCGAAGGACGCGTCTACGTACAGGATGGTGGGGGTCCGGTCCTCCTGTACCCTGGTCATCGACACCTCCGCTTCGACGCGGTCGAGCCGGTGCTCCTCCGTGAACCACGCCTTCATCTCGAACTCCTCCACCTCGACGTCGGAGAAGAACGCGGCCTGGTCGCCGAACTTGCTCTCCAGAAGGCGCAGCCTGCCTTCGGGACCGGGCTCAACACGGAACACGTGGGCGGCTTCGGCGTCGCCGGATTCCTCGGCCTCGGACAGGCTGGCGTTCCGAAGCAGCTCCGCGTAGAAGCCGAGCTCGTCCCGGGAGCTCCACTCCTCGTCGACGTCGCTTGCGTTGTCGTATCTCAGCCACTGAGGTTCGTCGCCGCCGCCCTCGGTCCAGTCGTAGACCGAGCCGTTCACGAGATACGTGGTGGTCTCTACCTCCACCGTCCCGTTCCCTGTCGGCTGACTCGACGTAATCTCCGCGTGGAGCTCCCGTCCCTCCCAGTCGACGGCGGCGTCCGTAGACACCGTCGTCGTCTGGGTCGGGGTCCCGGGTCCTCCGTCCATCTCGAACTGCGTCTCTCCCTCGTAGCTGTAGCTCTCGACGTCTTCCACGGAATCGACGAATCCGTCGCGTACCTCTTCGGGACTGGGGCCGTGAAGACACCCGGTGAGGGCCAGAACGAGTACGACGAATGCGAGCGTAGTAAGCTGACGTGCGTTCATCATGTGTCCGGTGAGGCCGACGGGTAATCGGTCTGTCGACTCGCACTCGAAGACGTATCCTCCGACCCGCTCTCGCAAGGGCTTTCCAGACGGAGCCGATAGCCCGACGTATGCTCGGGAAACTCTTCCTCGCTTTCGTGGTCCTGCCGCTCGCCGACCTCTACCTGCTGGTGAAGGTAGCAGGACGTATCGGCCTGCTGGAGACCGTCGCCTTGGTCGTCGTCACCGGAGTCGTCGGCGGCTTAGTCGCGCGTCTCCAGGGGCTGAACACCCTTAGGAAGATCCAGATCAAGCTCGCGAAGCGGCAGTCGCCGTCGGACGAGCTCGCCGACGGCGCGCTGATACTCGTCGGAGGCGCGTTGCTGGTGACGCCGGGGTTGATAACCGACCTCCTGGGTTTCCTGCTCCTGCTGCCGTTCACCCGTCCCTTCGTCCGCAGGATGCTGCAGCGCTACCTCCGCGGCCGCGTCGAGGTAGTTCGACACGAAGCGGGATGGGGCGGCGGCTCGGCCGGAGGCGACGGAGACGGACCGGACGTGGGCACAGGGCGGGAGTTCGAGGAGAGCGACGCCGTCGACGTGGAGTGGGAGGACCGCTGAACTGCGGAGAAGACGTATTCCGGACGGTATGGAAAGCCATAAATCTCGGCCACTCAAACGCGTCGAACGCGGGCCAGTAGCTTAGCTAGGTAGAGCGCTCGGCTGATAACCGGGAGGCCACCGGTTCAAATCCGGTCTGGCCCATCCGCTCCGCTAACTTCTTTAGTTCAAGTCCTGTACCTTCCGACTACGGCGACCACAGCCCCCAGAGCCGCCAGCAGCAGTCCGGCCGTCCTCACTCTCGTCAGCAGGCCGGGGTCGTCGGCGAGAGCGGTCGGGAGCATCTGCCCGACCATCGGAGCGAGCGCGGTGATTTCGCGTACCTGGTCGTGGGCTACCGCCGCCACCAGCGCTCCTATCACCGCGAGCGACACGGCGAGCATCGGGACGGCGGTCGAACCCGACTCCGGACTGGCCGAGGCTTCGGCTCCGCCGTCGGAGTCCTGGCGGACGTACCTGGGTCTGTCTTCGCTGACGGAGCCCGAGGCTTCGAGGTCGCTGGAGTCGGTCTCCTTCCAGGGTGGCTCCGACCTCTCGACCTCCTGCGGCGACCCCGGTGTCTCGTCTATTCGCTCTATCTCGCTGTCGAGCGAGTCGGTCTCCGACATCCCAGGGGAGCGCTGCTCGTGCTCCTCCCCGACGTCGTCCCCGAAGCCGGACCCGTTCGGTTCACGGGGCTCCGGTTCCTCTGCGTAGTGACGTCCCTCGTCCTCCTCTTCGTAGCTGTGTCTGTCCTCACCTCCGGAGCCGTATATGTCGCGTTCGTCGCCGCCGTCGTGGTCTCCGTCGCCTCCGACGTAGCCTTCGGTCTCCGCGACACCTCCTCGGGAGGCGTCTTCTTCGGGCCCCCCGGTGTCGCCGAAGGAGAACGCGGACTCTCCGTCGTCCTCGGCGGCTTTCTCCCGTGGCTCGGACGCTCCAGAGCGGTCCCCCCGTCTCGTCGAGGTGGAACCCGTGTCGCCGAACTCTAGCTCGCTGCCGCACTGCCAGCAGTAGCTGTCCATCTGTCGTACCTGGGCGCCGCAGTCGCTGCAGTAGGGAGACATCACCGCGCCTCCAGCCGGGGGTTCTCCCGAGGCGGATAGCCCGGTCTTCCGGGGGCACCGTACGGGGGTTCCGCCGTCCGGACTCCGACGTGTTCCATCAGGTCAAGACAGGGCTACGGAGCGGATAAGTCTAACCCAGGCTACCTTCCGACGAAGCCGTAGACGCGGTCGAGCATGTACACGCCTGCGAAGATGGCTGCGGCTCCGACGAGGTACTGGTCCCGGGGGTTCTCGAAGCCCAGATCGAGCTCCAACGCGGATATCGCGCTCACCGCTATCAGCAGACCGACGAGGGTGAAGAGCACGCCGGGGACCACGAGCTCCGGTCGCTCCAGTCGAGGTAGCTCCAGATCCATGCTCATCCGACCTCTATCTCTTCCGTGGCTTCCAGACCGAAGTAGTACATGAGACGGAGGTCGTCCCCTACGCTGTAGCGGGCGGCGGCGAGGTAGACGTCGTCGTCGACGCGTCGGACGTGTTCACGTATCCCGCAGAGCGGAGGAGGGTTCGGTTCGCCGTAGTCGAACAGTAGCGCGGCTCCGTCTTCGAGCGTCGTTTCGGACACGTCGAACTCCACGGCCTCGAACGTCAACGGCGGGTACCCAAGATAGTTGACGCCTTCGTCACCGTCTACGGTCATCCCTCTCCACGGTGCACGGTTGGAGACTCGTTTCCAGATCCAGCCGTCCAGCACTCCGGCGCCGGCGAGATGGACGCCCCGGAGGTAGCCCTGTATCTCCTCCAGACCGGGTGCGTCACCGGCAGAGAACTCGGCGTCGAGCCGACGGCGGTCCATCTCCAGGAGGCCCCCTAGCTCTGGCATACCAAAAGGTTGCCTATCTACCGGCTTCAATCCTCTGCATCGGCTCCCACGTACCACGGCGCGGAGACTGAGGCGAGCCGGTACCCGTCAGTATTAAAGACCTGAACCCCTATCCACCGGTGATGAGGGGTCTTCCCCTGCTTGCGACCTCCGACCTCCTCGCTCTAGCTCTGCTTCTCGCCGGAACCGTGGTGGTGTGGTACCTCATGGGACTGGCGGCCGAGGAGAAAGCCGAAGAAAACCCCGAGAAGGCCGCCGAGGAAGAGGACGAGGAGTCGGGGCAGCATGTCGGAGAGGAGCAGGCGGGCGGAACCGAGGAGTTGGAGGAGACGTCGGCGGTCGAGGGACGCTCCGACGTCGTCGAATCCGCTGCAGAAGCCTCCGGCGACGTAGAGACCGGAGCCGTCGAGACCGAAGGTGAGGAGGGGGAAACGGGCTCCGGGGGCTCCGGAGGGCGGGGGACCGTCTCGGAGGCCGATGCCGGAGGAGGAGCGGCCGTGGACGCCGAGGTATCCGAGACCCAGGAAGAGGAGAAGGGTTCCCGGTCGCCCGATGAAGAGGTCTTCGACGAGGAGGTCGACGCTGGAGGGCGCGAGGCCGACGACGACTTCGGAACAGATGGCTCCGAGGATACCGAGCGCTCGTCTCGCGACATCCGCTCGGACGCCGGCGGAGCCGACGGGAAGGAAAGTGGTTCGGTCGGGAGAGAGGAAACGTACGACGACGATATGGCGGCTCCGGAGGTAACCGAGGAGGACCGTCGGATGCTGGACGAGGCGGTGGAGAGCGGGGACTCCGACAATCTCTCGCTGGAGGAGGAGCTGGAGCAGCTGGACCTAGGCGACGAACCCGTGGACGCCGGAGACGTGAGCGGAGATGCAGGGGATGGGGGCGGCGACGATGCAGAAGAGCGGGGTCGCGGCGACGACGAGGCCTGAGACCGCTCAGATGGTGTCTCGCCGCGACAGCCAGACGAAGACGGGGGTCGCCAGCAGCGCGATCGCTACCTCGCTACCTCCTGCGACGACGAAGGCGGAGAGGTAGTCGTATCTGGAGGCGACGGAGCCGCCGACGACGACGCCGGCGAGGAACCCCAGGGAGCCGGCGATGTTGAAGCCACCCATCGCCGCGCCTCTCTCACCCGGTCTCGCGAGGTCCGTGACGAGAGCCATGGTCGCCGGTGCGACCAGCGCACCCAGCGCACCCACGACTAGGAGTCCGGCGCGAACCAGGTCGAGAGAGGGGGCGAGCCCGACGGCGACGACGCCGACGCCGTAGGCGAGCGACCCCAGGACGATGGGTGCGGCGCGGCCGACGCGGTCGCTGAGGAGGCCGAACGGATACTGCAGGAGGGCGAACGGGGCGAAGAAGAACGCCAGGGTGACGCCGGTCTCCGCCGGCCCGAGTGCGAAGGTCTCGCGGAAGTAGAACGTGCCGACGAGCGCGAAGAAGCCCGCGGTGAACCTGTCGACGAAGCCGAAGGCGTACGGCAGCGCGACGACGGGGGAACCCGTCAGGCTACGGAACACCGCACCGAGACTGCCCGCGGCGTCCGGCGCGCGGTCGACTACGGTGGAGACCGCGGCCGCGGCGGCAACCATGAGGGCTGCGGAGACGTACAGCGGCGTCAGCGCCCCGAACTCGGAGAAGGCTCCGCCTGCGGGGACGCCGACCGCGACGCCCGCCCCGATAGCGAGACCCGCCGCACCCATGTTCCGGCCGTGTCCACCCTCGAGGTCCATCAACATCGTCATGCCGAGCGACAGCGCGCCGACCGCCGCGGCGCCCTGAAGAAGCCTGAGAGCCAGCGCCGCCTCGAACGGTAGACCGACGGACGGCACCGCGGCGATGCCGAGGTAGAGCACGGCGGCGGCGACGCACGCGATGGAGACGTAGGTGACGCGTCGGCCGGTGGCATCGCTCAGGGCACCCCAGACGGCGGCGAAGACGACGTACGCGGTAAGCTCGGCGGCGAGGAACCACATGCCCGCGTCGACGTCGGGTGCTGCACCCAGCGCCTCCACGAGGTCCGCGAGCCCCGCGTACAGGACGGCCTGCGCGAACAGGGCGGCGAAGACGACGGTCGAGAGAGCCACCCTCTCCCGGTTCCGGGACTCCATACCGACAGTGGGCGTGGTTCGAGGATATGCCTGACGACTCGGAACGGTCGACGGAGTCCGAGGGAAGTAAGAGCCAGCGCCGGCATCTACGGATATGTCGACGCTCGAGCTCGACGACGTGCCACGTGACGGGACCGTCGTCGTCACCGTGGAGACTCCCGACGGAGACGTCGACGAGCTCGTGCTCGTACGCGTCGACGGCGGAGTCCGGGCGTACGTCAACAGGTGTCAGCACTGGACGGACGTCCGGCTCGACGACGGCGACGGCGCCTACCTCCGGGACGGAGAAATGGTCTGCGAGAAACACGGTGCGATGTTCCGGGTCTCCGACGGCGAATGCACGATAGGACCTTGCCAAGGAGCTACCCTCCCCTCAGTCTCCACATCGGTCGATGGCGGCGTGGTGAGCCTGGGCGACGGATACACGGTGCTCGGCCTGGGTTCCGCGGAAGACAGCGAACGAGACGATCTCGGCAGCCGCGGTGGCGACGACTTCTGACGCCGTAGAATCGGCGGCGTAGCATCGCCGTCAGGTTCTTCACATCTGGACCCGACGTCGAACCATGAGCTCCGCTAGGGACGAACGAGGAATCGAGTCACGCGAGCTCCTGAGACGAGGTGCGGTCGCGCTGGCGGTCGCGCTCGCGGTGAACTGGATGTTGCTGTACGCCGTAGTCGCTCTAGAGCTAGCGCCGCCCTTCGACTCCCTCGAGTTCCCGTCGGTGACGCTGTTCACCGCGCTCGGCGTCTCCGGCGCCACCGTCGTGTACGGAGCGCTGACGAGGGTGTCCGAGTCACCGGACTCGGCGTTCGTCAAGGTCGCGGTCGTCGTGCTCCTGCTGTCGATAGTCCCGGACTTCGCCCTGTACCTCTACGTGCCGGGTGCGACGGCAGCGGTAGCTTCGGTGCTCGCGTTCATGCACGTGACGGCGGCAGCCGCCAGCGTAGTAGCGCTGACCGGCCACGTCGACATCCCCTAGGAAGAATCACCGCTCCTCCAGGACTGCGTTCACGACGGCCCCGAACAGCAGGACGTAAGCTCCGAGGTACAGCCACAGCAGGAACAGCAGGACGGCTCCGAGGAGTCCGTACGTCTGGTACCGACCCGCGACCCCGGCGTAGACGCCGAACAGAGACTGGAGCAGATGCCAGCCCAGCACCGCGGTGACGGTCCCCGGTAACGCATCCCCCATCTCGATATCTCTCGGCGGCATCACGTAGTACATCGGGAGGAAGACGGCTCCGAGACCCAGGAACAACACGGACGCCGAAATCCAGGTGCCGTACGGTATACCGCTCTCGAACCGGGAGAGCCCGATTCCCACGACCACCACCAGAGCCATCCCCAGAGATATCGACGCCAGCGTCACGACAGCGTCGCGCAGGCTTCGCAGGAGCGAGAACGAACCTTCGGAGCCGTATACGCCGTCGAAGGCGACGTCGACGGCGAGGAACACCTTCAACGCCCCCCAGAACAGCGCCGCCACGCCGACGAGGGAGGCGCCGAGCCTTCCGGAGGTGCTGTCGAGCGCCTCGGCGACCACAGTTTCCCCCTCGGGCGACAGGTAGCCCGCGAGCGTCGAGGGTAGAGCGCTCTCGAACCCCTCGCCGGCGACGGCTGACCCGACGGCGAGCGCGAGGATGACGATGGGTATCGCGGAGAAGAACGCGTAGAAAGAGACGCTCGCCGCCACGAACGACAGGTTCTCGTCCCGCGTCCTCGCCGCCGCCGAACGCAGGACGTCGGCCGCCGAACGAAGGTTCGCGTACAGCTCCATCTGACGTGTATCCACGCGG
>CAZXNG010000030.1:2436-9794 GCA_964642065.1 uncultured Halobacteriales archaeon | reverse complement strand
CGTCGTCGCCGTCCACCACGAGTCCGACGGCGACCGATGGATGTTCTTCAGCCACGGCTTCGTCAGCGACAAGGAAGGCAGCTACGAGGAGCGGTGCAGCCGCGCCGTCACAGAGGGATGGGACGCCGTCCGTTTCGACCACCGCGGCTGCGGAGAGAGCGACCTCGGTTTCGGCGAGCAGAACCTGTCGACCCGCCTCAAGGACCTCGCCACCGTCGTCGCGTACTTCGACCCCGACAGATGCGTGTTGTTCGGGAGCAGCTTCGGCGGCAAGGTAGCCCTGCACGCCGCGGTCGACGACCACCTGGCGGAGGTCGACGTCGCCGACAGGGTGGGGGCGGTGGTGGCGCGAGCGCCTGTGACCTACGTCGACGTCTTCGACGGGCTTCGAACCGACGATGGGGACGCCGGAGGCGGTTTCGGGGACGGTTTCTTCGAGGACCTCGAGAGCTACCCCTTCTCCACCGTCGAGCGCGAGATGGACGCACCCGTGGCGGTGTTCCACGGCAGAGACGACGGTACGGTGCCGGTATCTGGCAGCTTCGAAGCCGTCGAATCGCTCGAATCCGACGCCTCGATACACGTCTACGAGGGAGAGGGACACAGGTTCTCGGGAGAGGCAGAGGAGCATATGCGAGATACGACGTTCGAATGGCTGGACTCCCTCGACCGTACTCGGTCGTGAGCCGTCAGTCTCTGTGGAACTCCACTTCGCCGTCCTCCGTGAGAGCTATCTCCACCGGACGTTCGCCGGCGTACCTCTCTCCGTCGAACTCCTCCGCGAGGGTCTCGTAGACGGTCGAGTACAGCTCGGGTTTGGAGTGCTCCACCTTGACTCCGTGGACGTCTCCCACGTCGTATATCCGCCGGACCACGTCCTCGATGTGGTCGCCCTCCTCGACCTCGACCCGCTGGTGTGTCCGTACGTACTTCGCCAGCTCTACCGTGCGCCGCGCCCTCTCGACGTTGTCCTCCGCTGCGCTGGCTATCATGCTGACGTTGGCGGCGCTCGTCCCGAACTCCTCGGCTATCTCCGACTGGGTCATGCCCTGCTCGCTGAGCACGAGGACGTCGCGCTGTCTCTCCGTCAGGAAGGTATCGGCGGCGTCGGGTCGGTCCACGGAGGTTAATCTAAACCAGTTAAGGAAAAGCTTTACCATAACCTGTATCGTTTAACAACCGTCTCTGGAATGCGGACACCGAAAGATGATACGGACGCTGGCGAGGAAGATACGGACAACTCACGAGGGCGTCAAGAGGTCGATAGTCAAGACCGCGGTCTACCGGGGCGTCATGGTGATGATAACCGTGGTCGTCGCGTTCTTCTTCACTGAGGATGCCGGAACCTCCGTCAGCATCGGACTCGTCACGAACGTGGTGAAGACCTTCACCTACTTCGGGTACGAGAGACTGTGGGCGAGGGTCGGGTGGGGGTACGGTGGCGACTGAACGACGAGGAGACCGTCGAAACGCCCTCTGGACTTAACAATATAGAGGACGAGGGACAGGTATGAGACAGGGCTTCCGCGAGAACGCACCCCTCGACGAAGCCGTCGCCGGCCTTCTCGAACTGCTGTCGCCGGTGGACTCCGAGAGCGTCTCCCTCGACGAAACGGTCGGCCGGGTCGCCGCGGCCGACGCCGAGGCCGAGCGACCGGCGCCGCACTACGACAGGGCGGCGATGGACGGCTACGCCGTCAGGGCGGAGGACACCCACGGAGCCGGCGAGGACTCGCCTGTCCGGTTTCACGTCGTCGAAGGAGGGGTCGACGAAGGCGACGCCGAGTACGTCCACACCGGCAGCGCGGTACCCCGGGGGGCGACGGCCGTGGTGAGGGTCGAACGCACCACGGAGGTCGACGGCGACGTCGAGGTCACCGTCGCGATGTCCGAGGGCGAGAACGTCGCCTACGCCGGCGAAGACGTCGAGGAGGGAGAGACCGTGGTAGAGGCAGGCCGTCGCGTGAAGCCGAGCACCCAGGCGGTGATGCGTTCCGTCGGAGTCGAGGAGGTCGAGGTGCGGCGGCGGCCCCGGGTCGCGGTCGTCCCGACCGGCGACGAGGTCGTCTCCGGCGACCCCGCGCCGGGAGAGGTCGTCGGGACCAACGGACCGATGGTAGCGGAGTACGTCGAGCGCTGGGGCGGCCGCGCCGACGTCCACGACGTCGTACCCGACGACGAAGACCTGCTTCGGGAAGCCCTTCTGGACGCGGCGTCGGACGCCGACCTCGTCGTCACCATCGGTGGCTCGAGCGTCGGCGAACGCGACCTCCTGCCGGAGGTCGTCGCCGAGGTGGGCGGGATGCACGTCCACGGAGTCGCGATAAAGCCCGGACACCCCGTGGGCTTCGGTGAGGTCGACGACACCGCGGTCGTCACCCTGCCGGGCTACCCCGTCTCCTGCGTCGTGAACTCGTTCGAGCTCGTCCGACCCGCCGTCCGCGAGCTTCTGGTGGCGGCACCGACTGTAGAAGCCGCGGTTCCGGCGACGCTCGACGGCAAGATAGCCTCCGAGGCAGGCAGACGAACCTACACCCGCGTCGAACTCGATTTCGAAGACGGTTCTCGTGTAGTCCGTCCTTTACGCACCAAGGGCGCCGGCGTTCTGTCCAGCGTCTCACGAGCCGACGGCTGGGTCGTGGTTACCGAGGAGCGCGAGGGATACGCGTCGGGAGAGGAGGTCGAGGTAGAGCTATGGAGGGCGTAGCGTGAGGAAGGAGTTCCGGCAGCTCGCGTCGGTCGAGGAAGCCATAGAGGTGGCGGAGAAGCTGACGCCGGAGAGACAGGTCGAAGACGTCGCGCTGAGGCGGGCGCACGGCCGCGTGCTGGCCGACGACCTCGAGGCAGCTATCGACGTCCCCGGCTTCGACCGGTCGCTCATGGACGGATACGCGCTTCGCGCCGAGGACAGCTACGGCGCCGACGAGGAGGAACCCGTGGCGCTCCAGGTATCGGGAGATGTCTCCACCGGAGAGCCCGCCGCCGTCACCGTCGAGGGAGGCGAGGCCGTCGAGATAGCGACGGGAGCACCGATACCCGAAGGAGCCGACTCCGTAGTCCCCGTCGAGCGGACGGAGCGAGACGGCGAAGTCGTCCACCTCGATACCGCGCTCGCGCCCGGAGACAACGTCATGTACGCCGGCTCCGACGTCGCCGCCGGCTCCCGTGCGCTGTCGCGTGGGACGAAGCTGAGCCAGCGAGAGATAGGTCTCGCCGCCGCCGTCGGAGCCGAAACCCTGGCGGTCTATCGGCGACCCTGCGTCGGCGTCGTCAGCACCGGAGACGAGCTCGTGCGTCCCGGCGGCGACCTCGACGTGGGTCAGATACACGACGTCAACACCTACTCCGTCGCCGCCGCAGTCGAGGAAGCCGACGGCGAAGCCGAGGTCTACCCCCACGTCGAAGACGACTACGACAGGATGGTCGAGGTGATGCACAACGCCGCGGAAGACTGTGACCTCGTGCTCTCCAGCGGCTCCACCAGCGCGAGCGAGGGGGACGTCGTCTACCGTGTCGTCGAAGAGGAGGGCGAACTCCTGCTCCACGGCGTCAGCCTGAAGCCTGGCCGACCGACGGTGTTCGGTGCCCTCGACGGTACCTCGTTCGTCGGCCTTCCGGGCAACCCCATAAGCGCGCTGTCGGTCTTCCGGATGTTCGTCGCCGGCATGGTCCGCCACGCCGCCGGCAGACCGCGGGAGCCCGAGAGGAGAACGGTGGACGCTGTGCTCGCGGACGAGGTCAGGACGGAGGGCGGGAGGACGAGGCTGCTGCCCGTCGGCCTCGTCGAGGACGGCACCGGCAGACTGCTCGCCTACTCCGTCGACAGAGGCAGCGGCGCCACGACGTCGCTGACGCTTGCCGACGGCTACGTCACCGTCGAACCACGGACGAACTACCTCGACGAAGGAGAAGACGTCGAGGTGGCGTTGCTCGGAGAAGGCACCGGTCCGGAGCTCCTGGGTGCGGGTGAGGACGACGCGGTCGTCGGCGCAGCGCTCGGAGAGGTCGACGGCAGATGGCTCGACGTCGGCTCCGTCGAGGCGGCGCGCAGGCTGCGGGACGGCGTCGTAGACGTAGCCGTGGTCGGGCTCTCGCCCGAAGAGGTCGCCGACGTCGGCGTCGAGGGCGCGGCTCTCTTGCGGGGCTACGAGCGGCGGGTGGGCTGGGCGGGCGACCCGGACTCGGCAGAGGTGTTCGGCGTCCAGCCCGACGGCTACGCGCTTCGCCGATGGTTCGACGAGGAACGCTCGGACGCCGACGTCAGGGTGTATCGTTCCGAACGTGGTGCGGCTAACGCCGTTGCCTCCGGCAAGGTCGACGCCGCCCTCGTCGGCGAGAACCTGGCGTCCGGAGACGTCAAGTTCCATCCGGTGGGGTGGAGAGGCTTCGACGTCCTCGTATCGGACGACAGACGAGAGAAACCAGGGGTCGGGTCTTTCCTGTCTGCGATGCAGGAGGTGGAGCAGAAGGGATACAGGCTGCCTGCGGACTCGGGCGAGGTCGTCGAGCGCTGGGACTACGCATAAGAGGGAGGCCTCCTTTTGGCGTACATGGAAGCTATCGACGTGAGCCAGGTGGAGTCCTTCAGTCCGAAGGACTTCGAGAAGACCAACCTGTTCGAGACCGAGAACTTCTTCTGCGACATCTACTGCTTCGAGGAGGGACAGACCCAGGAGCCCCACGAACACGGGGCTTCGGACAAGGTCTACAGCGTGCTCGAGGGCGAGGTGGAGGTGACGGTGGGCGACGAGACTAAGGCCGTCGACGCGGGGGGCACGGTGCTCGCGCCGTCGGGCGAACGCCACGGAGTCGAGGCGCTGGAGCGGTCGCGTCTCCTGGTGTTCATGGCGCCACATCCCGCTCACGTCGACGAACACAGCCACGGCCACGGCGACGAAGACGACGGACGCTCGCACGACCACGGACACGGTGTCGACGAGTCCTTCGACCTCGGCTTCCTCACCGTGTCGTCGTCCCGCGGCGAAGCCGAGGACGAGAGCGGCGGACGCGCGAAGACGCTGGTGGAGGGCTCCGGACACCGGTTCGCCGCGTACGACGTCGTATCCGACGACGAAGACGAGATAAGTGAGGCGTTGACGCGGATGCTCGAAGACGCAGACGCAGTCGTAACCTCCGGCGGCACCGGGTTGACGGACGACGACGTGACCGTGGAGGTGGCGCGTTCGCTGTTCGACAGGGAGGTACCCGGGTTCGGCGAGGAGTTCCGCCGGCGGAGCGTAGACGACGTCGGCACCGCCGCCATGCTGTCCCGCGCCACCATGGGCGTCGTCGACGACTCCGTGGTCTTCGTGCTGCCGGGCAGCGTCGACGCGGTCGAGACCGGTATGGAGCTCCTCTTGCCGGAGCTCGGCCACGCTCTCGGCCTCGTCAGGAGGGAACGATGACCGACGAAGTCGACGACGTCGATAATGGAGAAGACTGCGACGAAGGAGAAGAAGTCGTGCAGGAAGGACAGGTCGCGGTGATACACTACGTCTGCCGCGTAGCCGAGGGACGCGAGGAAGGCGAGGTGTTCGACACCACCGACGTCGACGTCGCGCTCGCCGAGGACGTCTACCACGACCACCGGGACTACAAACCGCTGGAGTTCCGAGTCGGCGAAGGCAACGTCGTCGAGGGGCTCGACGAAGCCGTCGTCGGTATGGAGCGGGGTGAGGAGAAGACCGTGGAGGTCGAACCCGAACGTGCGTTCGGCGAACGCGACCCCGACGAGGTCGTGGAGTTCCCCAGGGAGATGTTCGACGACGAGGAGGTGGAGGAGGACACGCTCGTGGGTACGGAGGACGGCCGCACCGGCTGGGTGGTCGACGTCTCCCGTGACACCGTGACCGTGGACTTCAACCACGAGCTATCGGGTAAATCCGTGAGGTTCGAGGTCAAGCTCCTCGACGTACACGGGGAACCCGGGGAGGAGGCGGCGCGGACGTGGGAGAAGAAGAGAGGGGTAGCTCCCGAGGTAGTGGACGAAGGAGACGAAGAAGGGCAGGGGTAGTATCTGCGAAGTAGAGAGGTGGACTCCGGAAAGCGAACGGGGTCTACTGTTCTTCGACGGTGACGTCGACTCCGAGAGGCATGTAGGCGTTCATCGCGTAGCCGTCCTGGTTCCACGGGAACATGTCGTCCTCGATGCCGCGTAGCTCGTCCTCAGGGTCGGATATCTCGCGGGGCTGCGTCCGTCCCTGTTCGTCTGTGGCGCGCGACACGAGGGTGTACTCGCCTGGTTCGGCGTCCCAGAGGTACCTGAACATGGTCCACGAGTACGGTCCCTCGCGGCCCTGGTCGTCGGCGACGAGCTCCGCCTCCTCCCAGGTCTCCCCGCCGTCAGCGGATACTTCGACGGTGTCGACGGAGTCGTCGCCCGCCCAGGCGACTCCGAATACCTCGTGTTCGCCGGCCTCTACCGTCGAGTCCTCTCCCGGCGCGCCTATGGTCGACTTCACCATCTGGTCGTACATGTAGGCGTTCCGGATCTCGTCGGTGTTCTCCATCTGATCCTGCGTGTCGTAGATGTCGATGTTCTCGTAGTGGAGGCCTCCTTCGTCCTGCTCGGGGATGATGCGGTAGCTGTACTGCTGCCAGTGGGTGTGGGTGCGCTGGCCGCTGCCGTCGTACTCCTGGTCGGGGTCCGTGTAAGCTTCGGGACGGTCCTCCCAGTCGGGGCCGAAGACCATGGTGTCCATGACCTCGACCTCCGCCAGCCACTTGACGTTGTTGCAGCCGAACCAGCCGGGTACGATGAACCGGAGCGGGTGGCCGTGTTCGATGCTGATGTCGTCGCCGTTCATCTGGTAGGCGAACAGGCAGTCCTCCATCACCTTCTCCATCGGGATGGAGCGGGTGAAGTAGTCCTCGCCCTCGGGGTTGTCGCCGCCGGTGACGCGCAGCCACATGCCGCCCTCGGTGGCGGCGTCGTGGTCCTCGAGCACCTCGCTGACGGGGGTGCCGGTCCACTGGGCGTTGCCGACCGCTCCGTAGTGCCACTGGTTGCCGCCGACCTGCGGGTCGAAGAAAGAGCGACCGTTGCCCGAGCACTGCATCGTGTGGGTCACGGTCTCCGTGGAGTAGTCGTCGATTATCTCCTGAACCGAGAGCTCGACCTCTTCGTCTCCCACTATCATGGTGAGCGACCACTCGTCCGCTTCGATGTCGGGCGAGGTGTAGTGGTTCCGGATGAAGTGGTCCTCGCGCGGCGTGATGAACTGGTCGTCGTAGACCTCTCGGGCACCCGCCTGCGCGTTCTCCGGGTCCGGCCCCAGTATCTCCAGACCGGGGTACTTCTGCTCCAGGTACTCGACGGTGCCGCGCTCCGGCATTCCGTTATCGCCGTCGGTGTCGTT
>CAZXNG010000030.1:0-2336 GCA_964642065.1 uncultured Halobacteriales archaeon | reverse complement strand
CACTCCCGTTCCAGCTACCGCGCCCGAAGCCATCAGGAAACGCCGTCTGTCGAGGTACTTTCCGGAGGAAGACCTCTTTTTCTTGCCTCTCTGGGACATAACCGGTAGATAATAATCTCATGTACATATAAAGCTTCCCCAGGCTTGAACAACGAAGGTCTGGCTACCGCACAACGCAGTAGCCCTCCGTCGGGAAACCTCGGCAGGAGAACCTCCCCAGCCCGGACACAGACCCCTCAGACCGCGACGACTGTGACGGTGCCGACCATCTGGGTGGCGTGAGGAACGCAGACGTATGTGTACTCGCCCGCCGTCTCGAACGTGTGTTCGAAGGTAGAGTCCACGGGGTTGGTGGAGTGATGTCGGTCTCCCTCGTACGACTTGAAAGGCTCCGCGCCCTCGGGGTTCTCACACTTGGGGTCGGCGTCGGGATGGGACGTGACGTTGTGTCCGGCGCTCACGAACTGCCACTCGACGGTGCCGCCCAGCGCGACCTCGACGTCCTCGGGCTCGAACCGCCAGGCACCCTGTGGCCCCGCCGTCACCTCGACGTGGTCAGGCGGCGTACCGTCTCCGTCGTCCGTCTCGTCTCCGTCGGTGTCGTTACCGTCCGTGTCGTTGCCGTCCGGCTCTTCGCCGTCGAGACACCCGGTGACACCGGCGACGCCGGAGGCCGCCGTCAGCCTGATGAACCTCCTTCGTTCCATGGATAGAGGGTAGGGTGGAAAACCGTAAAAGGATGCCGGCTCAGGGGCGGTCGTGCGTCCAGAACTCCCCGCTCTCCGTCACCTCCTTCTTGAATATCGGTACCTCGTCCTTCAGCCGGTCGATGGCGTCCTCGACGGCGCGGAACGCCTCCCTCCGGTGGCCGGCGAGCACGACGACGTGTACGGAGTCCTCTCCCGCCTGCACCACGCCGGTCTCGTGATGCATCTCCACCTCGAACACCCCGTCGCGGTCCTCGATATCCTCCGCTATCTCCCTCATCCGTTCGTCGGCGACGTCCTCGTACTTCTCGTACTCCAGATGCGTGGTGCGGCCGTCGTCGACGTTGTCAGCCCGCACCCGGCCGGTGAAAGTGGCGACGGCGCCGGCCTCGGGCGAACGGCTGCTGTCCTTCGCCCGTCGTACCAGCGACGCGAGAGTCTCGTGGTCCTCGACCCCCTCCACAGCCTCCACGAGCTCTTCGGTCGACGCCTCCGCGGCGTCCTCAAGCAGTACCTCTTCCAGCCCATCGGAGGCTTCCTCGACCGCGAGCTTCGGCAGGTTCGACTCCGAGAACCCCTCGACGACGACGTAGTCGAAGCCGGCGTCCGCGAGGTCGTCGATAGCCCTCCGTATCTCCGCTGCCTTCCCGTCTTCGTCGTCCCGGTGTTCCGCGAACTCGAACCTCTTTACGGGGGTGACGCCGACGACGCGCTCCGCGCCCGCCTCCCGGTGGCGGTAGGTGTCCTTGCCCTCCTCGTCGACCTCGACGTCGTGGTGGATGGACTTCACCGTGGCGACGCGGCCGCGGTCGTCGAGCGCCGGCACCAGCCGCTCCACCAGCGTCGTCTTGCCGGAGTCGCTGTCGCCGATCACGCAGACTACCTTCATGAGGGAACCATGCGTGCCGGCGGTAATCAGTGTTAGGCGAGAGGTCGCGCCGACACCCGACCTCGTCCGGCTCGTCCGTCACCATACCCCTGCAGATACAAGTGACAGCGGAGCCAACCAGAACCATGGTGCGAGTCCGTCTGTTCGCCGACATCCGGGAGGAGGTGGGGGAGTCACACGTCGAAGCTGACGGCGCCACTGTCGGCGACGTCGTCGACGACCTCGTCGAGCAGTACCCCTCTCTCGAGGAAAGACTTTACTCCGACGGCGAGCTCCGAACCCACCTAAACCTCACCGCAGACGGAGAGCCCGTCGACCCCGACCGTTCGACGGAGGACGTCGACGAGGTCGCGGTCTTTCCGCCGGTTAGCGGCGGCGTAGACGGGTAGTTCCGGCCGACGGCCGCAGAGCGACCGGCGCGCCCCGGGAGCGTTCAGTCGTCCGACGGATGAGCCCGTGCAGCAGAGCCGTCGACCATCGGAAGCTCGTGGTCTCTGTCGACTTCGACCTCGTTGACGTACTCAGGGTTCTGTATCCATTCCCCGTCTTCGTCCTTTATCATGTACTCTCCGTAGTAGGGTACGCGGCTGTCGACGACCTTCCGGAAGGCCTCGCGGAGCTCCTCGTCCGAAGCCCCGTCGGTCGGTACGAGGTCGTCGTTCCTGTTGAGGCAGCCCTTGAGCTCGCCCTCGTGGGTGACCCGGACGCGGTGGCAGTTCGCGCAGAACTCGGGGTTCTCG
>CAZXNG010000029.1:0-9870 GCA_964642065.1 uncultured Halobacteriales archaeon | reverse complement strand
CCCGCCACCGAGCGGAGACCGCCGAACGGTCGGTGGACTCCGTCGACGCGCGGAGCTTCGCCGACGAGATCGAGACGCGGCGAGAGACGGGTCTCCATCCCGTGATAGCGGAGGTGAAGCCGACGTCGCCGACCTCCGACGGAGTCGCCGACCACGACCCCGTGGAGGCCGCGAGGGCGATGGAGCACGGCGGCGCCGCCGCTATCTCCGTCCTGACGGAGCCCGACCGTTTCGGCGGCTCCCTCGACCTCCTGAAGGAGGTGCGGGAAGCCGTCGACCTACCGGTGCTACGGAAGGACTTCGTCGTCGACCCCCGACAGATATACGAGGTAGAGAGCGACCTCCTCCTGCTCATCGCGGCGTTCGTCGACGGCCTCTCCGATCTAGTCGAGGAAGCTTCGGCGGCGGGTTTCGAGCCGCTGGTCGAGGTCCACACGGAGGAGGAGGTCGAGCGGGCGCTTGCTACGGATGCCCGCGTCGTCGGCGTCAACAACCGCGACCTGACGAGGCTAGAGGTCGACCTGAGTGTGGGCGAAAGGCTGCTGCCCGACGTACCCGAGGACCGCGTAGCGGTGGCGGAGAGCGGCGTCTCGACCCCCGACGACGTCCGGCGTCTGGCGGCGGCGGGCGCGGACGCCTTCCTCGTCGGAACGTCGATAATGCGCGCGGAGGACGTCGAAGAGAAGACCCGGGAGCTCGTGGAAACGGAAGTCTAATGTACAGAGGAGTACATCGATGTACAAGATGATACATGAGTGAGGGTAGCTTCGGCGGCTACGGCGGACAGTACGTTCCCGAGGCGCTGATGCCCGCCATCGACGAGCTGGAGGAGGCGTACGAACGGTACCTCTCGGACCCCGGCTTCGTCGACGAGTTCGAACGTCGGCTGAGGGATTACGGCGGCCGGCCGACGCCGCTCTATCACGCGCCGACGACCAGCGAACGCGTCGGCGCCGAAGTCTACCTGAAGCGCGAGGACCTCCTCCACGGCGGCGCACACAAGCTCAACAACGCGCTCGGTCAGGCGTTGCTCGCGAAAAAGATGGGGAAGCACAGGATTATCGCGGAGACCGGTGCCGGCCAGCACGGCACCGCCACCGCGATGGCCGCAGCGGCGCTCGACCTCGACTGCGAGGTGTACATGGGCGAGAAAGACATCCAACGGCAGAAGCCCAACGTCTTCAGAATGCGGCTCATGGGAGCCGAGGTCGTCCCCGTGGAAGCCGGCACCGGCACCCTGAAGGACGCCATCAACGAGACCCTCAGGGACTGGGCGACCAACGTCGAGGACACCCACTACGTCATCGGCAGCGTGGTCGGCCCGCATCCCTTCCCCTCGATGGTCAGGGACTTCCAGGCGGTCATCGGACGCGAGATACGGGAGCAGGCGCTGGAGAAGGAAGGAAGGCTGCCGGACAGCGTCGTCGCCTGCGCCGGAGGCGGCAGCAACACCATGGGGGCGTTCCACGCCTTCCGGGACGACGGTGACGTAGACCTGTACGCCGTAGAGGCAGGCGGCAGCGGCCTCGAACTCGAGGACGACCGCGCACCACACTCGGCGTCGCTCAACGTCGGCGACGAGGGGGTGCTCCACGGTGCCCGCACCCGTCTGCTGCAGGACGACGACGGCCAGATACTCGAGAGCCACTCGCTGAGCGCCGGCCTCGACTACAGCGGCGTCGGCCCCGAGCTCGCCCACCTCGTCGACACAGGCCGCGTCGAAGCACGGACCGCCGACGAC
The DNA here is from genome assembly GCA_964642065.1 of uncultured Halobacteriales archaeon. Taxonomy (GTDB): domain Archaea; phylum Halobacteriota; class Halobacteria; order Halobacteriales; family Halorutilaceae; genus JAQZDA01. Next base: position 8,129 of record CAZXNG010000029.1, on the reverse strand, counting down.
GACGAGGCGATGGAGGCGTTCCACACGCTGTCTCGGGAGGAGGGCATCATCCCCGCGCTCGAATCCGCTCACGCCGTCGCGCTGCTGGAGGAGGACGACCTCGGAGAGCTCGTCGTCGTCAACATCTCCGGACGGGGGGACAAGGACCTCGACACCGTGATGCAGGAGTCGGAGCTGGCGGACGACGGCTCCGTGCTGCGGGAGGAGGGCGACAGATGACGAGGGTGCGACGCGCGAAGGAGGCTGTAAGATGATAGAGCTGCCGGACGAACCCGCGCTTATTACCTACTTCACCGCCGGACACCCCGCCGACGTCGACGTCGCCGACGTCATCGAGGCGTTCGAGCGCGGCGGCGCCGACGTAGTCGAGGTCGGTCTACCGTTCAGCGAACCCATCGCCGACGGCCCCACCATACAGAACGCGATCACGGAGGCGCTGGAGGGAGGGATGACCCCCGACAGGTACTTCGACGAGGTCGCGGCGGCGGACGTCGACGTACCCCTCGTCTGCATGACCTACTACAACCTCATCCTCCAGAGCGGCGTCGACGAGTTCGTAGAGGACTGCGCCAGCGCCGGCGTCGAAGGCATCATCGTCCCCGACCTCCCCGTCGAGGAGTCCGACGAACTGTACAAAGCCTGCCGGCGACACGGTGTCGACCTCGTCTTCATCGTCGCGCCGACGACGACGGAGGAGCGGCTCGAACGCATCGTCGACCGCGTCAGCGGCTTCCTCTACGTGCAGGCGCGTCTCGGCACCACGGGGGCTCGCGACGACGTCTCGGGGGAAACCCACGAAGCGCTGGACGGCCTCCGCGGCTACGACGTCCCGAAGGCCGTCGGCTTCGGCGTCAGCAAGCCCGAGCACGCGCGCGAGATAGTCTCGGGCGGTGCCGACGGAGTGGTCGCGGGCAGCGTCTTCGTCGACGGCCTCGACCACGAGGGCGTCGGTTTCGTCGAGGAGAAGACGCGGGAACTCAAGCAGGGAGCGCTAGACGGCCGCGAAGGCTGACGGTTCGGCCGCCGGTCAGGTGACGCCGAGAGCGGTCGACAGCCCTAGGTAGAGGTAGTGGGATATCGCGCCGGCGGCGACGAGAGAGAACAGCCAGACTGCGACGGTATAGCCTATCTTCCCCGTGGAGACGCCGGCACTGCCCTCAACGAGTCCACTGCCGATGACGCTGGATATCACTATCTGGTTCGCCGAGATAGGCAGCCCGAGGGTTATCGCGGCCTGGGTTATGAGGAACGACGGCACGAGCGCGGATATCGACCGTCGGACGCCGAGCTGGCTGTACTCGCGGCTGACGGCCTGGACGACACGGGGCGCGCCCATCCACGCGCCGACGAGGAGGCCGCTGGCGCCGAAGACCAGCAGGTATATCGTCGGCAGCTGTAGCTCCTCGCTGAACAGCGTCTCCAGCGGACCGGTGGCGAGTCCGACCTGGCTGCCTCCCGTGCTGAAGACCACGAGCGCGCCAAGGAGCACTAGGAAGTTCTGGATGCCGGACTCCACCGACCGCGCCATCGCCCGCTGGAGCGCGATGTAGAAGGCCGCGGCCGCCGCGAGGGTCAGCGCCGCGCCGACGGGGTCGACCCCTGCGGCCGACGGCAGGTCTCCGACCGACCTCGCGGCGACGTCGGAGGCGTATCCGGCCGCGGTGTTCATCTCGTCAGCGGGGGGCACAAACTCGAACCTCATGTGTACGACGGTGCCGCCGACGAGGGCCGCGAGTAATGGCACCGCCACCTCTTCGGGGACGTCGTCCCGACGGAGGACGAGCGCGGTGCCGTAGCCGATTCCGGTGGCGAAGAAGGGTATGGACAGCCAGAACAGCGCTAGGTCCGTGTAGGTCGAGGTGGCGGGGTCTCCTCCGAGGGCGAGGCCGACGCCGACCATGGCGCCGGTGACGACGAACGCCGCCGGAATCGGATATCCGCGGCGGTTGCCGACGACTATCATCGAAGACGCGGTGAGTAGTCCGGACGCGGCGGCGAGCGGTGTGATGGCGACACCGTCGATGAGCTCGTTTCCGACGGTGTCGCTGATGCTAGCTCCCTGAAGGACGGCGCCTAGGAAGCCGAAGACCCCTACGAAGAACGCGGCGCGCATCACGGGGATGGCGTTGGCGCCGACTGCGGGGGCGAAAGGAGGGCTGTTGCTGTTGGCGCCGATGGTCCACGCCATCCCCAGGCCGGCGAACAGGGCGACGACTGTGACGACGAGGACCTCCATCTCGTTGGAGAAAGGGGTAGCGGCCCCCTCTAAACTATTTTGGCTCGTCCCGGCCTTACAACGAAAACCCTTATGTCCGGCGCAGGACAGGTTAGGGTATGCCGAACTCTCAGGGACAGAACAACGCGACGCGGAACAAGCTCAGCAACCCCGCGAGGGAGGAGGGGGCTTCGCCGCCGAGCTCCGCGGTCCAGGGGTTCGACGAGGGCGACAGCGTCCACGTCGTCATCGACCCCAGCGTGCCCGAGGGTCGACCCCACCCGCGTTTCCACGGAGTCACAGGAGTCGTCACAGGCGAGCAGGGCAGGGCGTACGAAATCGAGTTCGAGGACGGCGACATGACGAAGAAGCAGGTCGTGAGACCCCACCACCTCCAGCCCCAAGGATGATAGTCAAGGAGAAGCTGGACGAGGAGTACGTAACCGTAGCCGAGGTCAAGGAGACCCTCAACGAGGAGGCCGAACGACGCAGCGACGAGGACCGCGAGATGGCGTTCGAGCTCCGGCGGTCGCTTGACCACGCCAACGAGTTCGGCCACCTCGACGCAGACGAAGCCCGCGACCTCGTCGACGAGCTTCTGGAGTTCGAGGCCGTCGACGACTTCGTCGCCCACAAGGTCGCCGACCTATTGCCGCGGAACCGCGACGAGCTCCGCGCCATCTACGCGAAGGAACGTTACTCTCTCGACGGAGACGAGCTGGACGAGATACTAAATACCGTCGCGAAGTACAGGTAATCTAGACGGAGACTCCCATGACCAACGACAACGAAGACCCCGAGAGAGAGGAGTACGTCTACGTCCTCGAGTTCCTGCCGGACGGCCACAGCGAGGACCGCGTCGACGACGACCCCCTGATACAGGGCATCGGGACGAAGAACTTCACGCTCCTGGAGGTCGTGCCGAAGGACGACGCCCACGTCAAGATAGCGGACTACGTCTACGTGGGCGAAGGAGACCGAGATGTCGCCGACAGGGTGAAGCAGAGGGTGGAGTTCGACGACCTCACGCAGGGCGGCCGGAAGGAGCTGGAGTACGCGGTCGAGGACATCGTGCAGGACGACGAACGCAGGTTCGTGGACTTCTTCAACGACGCCGACAGCGTTACCATCCGACTCCACCAGCTCGACCTGCTGCCGGGGGTCGGCGAGAAGATACGGAACGCCATCATCGAGGAGCGGGAGTTCGAGCGGTTCGACAGCTACGACGACCTCGAAGAGAGGGTCGACGGCCTACACAACCCCGACGAGATACTGCAGGAGCGGATAGCCGAGGAGCTGAAGGACGAGGACGTCAAGTACAAGCTGTTCGTCAGGTAGCAAGTTCGACCGGTCCGTCGAGCGGTCGAGGTCGCTGGTTCTCAGTCTCGTTCTCCGCTGCCGAGGTGTGCGGCGAGGTCGGCGTCCGAGATTATGCCAACGACCTTGCCGCGTCGGGTGACGAGCACCGCGCTGGCGTGGTCGAGCAGCCGCGACACCGTCGACAGGTCCTCCTCCGGCGACACCGTGGGGAACGACTCACCCATGACGTCCTCTACGCTGGCGTCCGGAAGGTCGTCGACCTCGCTGCGGGCGTGGGCTACGATGGCGTCGCTCATCGCACCGACAGGTACGTCGTCGTCGACGACGGGTAGCTGGCTGAACTGGCTCTCCTGCATCCTGTCGACTGCGGCGCCAACGGTGTCGTCGGGACCCACGCTGACGACCTCTGTGCTCATCAGGTCCTCCGCTGTGACGCGCTCGTCCTCGAAGCCGTCGAACACCTGCACGATACGCGTCACCGTCGACAGCCGTGGGTCGACGTCGCCGTTCTCGATGCGCGCTATCAGAGGCTGAGAGACGTCGGCGCGGTCGGCGAGCTCGCTCTGCGTCAGCCCGAGCTCGTTGCGTTTCTCCCTGAGGTCTTCAGGCGTCGGAACCTCCATCGTATAACCCATAGTAATCTCAAGTATTAAGGCTGACGGCGTCGTGCGCCCTGCAGTTCGTGCGCGCACGGGAGAGTGAAACGTGGGTTTCAGCCTACCAAACTAATATGTGACTTCCGGTAGACCAACCCGGTATGGAGACCGAGCACGCGCTACTCGCCGGAGTCGTCGGCGTCGTGTTCGTCGGGGTGGTCGTGGCCGCCGTGGTTCCGGGGACCTTCGACGAGGACGACAGACCGACATCCGTAGACGTACAGCTGCAGGAGGTCGACGTCGAAGAAGGAGAGCTGACGGGGGCGACCGCCGAGATAGTTACGGTGGCCAGAATCCGGAGCAGCAGCACCGTCGAGGACAACGTCTCCGTCGTGGTGCGGGCGCAGAGCACCGGAACGGGTTTGCTCGAGGACGAGTCGACGCAGGAGCTCGACAGGCTCGAAGGAGGGCGGGAGACCGAGGTACGTGTCCCCGTGGTGGTTCCTCGGTCGGGAGGCTACGAGCTGGACGTCGTGGTGTACGTCGACGGCGACAGGGAGAGCGGACGTAGCGTACGCGTCTCCGGCGTCGAATCGCTGAAGCCCGAGCACATGGACAGCGACGTCGGGTTCCACGACTTCCACGTGCTCCCCTCGGTGGAGTTCTCCGTCGCCAGCGCGGGAGACACCGTGGACCTCGACGTCACCAGCTACCTGTCGAACGCCGGCGACACCTCGGAGTCCGTCGACCTCGTGGTGAAGGCGCGGCAGGCGGAGTCCAACATCGTCGCGGACACCGCCCGCACCACGGTGTCCGTGCCTGCGACGCGGACCGAACCCGTCGACGTCTCGCTATCGGTGCCCGACGGCTACAACTACTACCTCGACGCCGAGATATGGAGCGACGGAAACGTCGTCGCTACCCACCGCACCGTCGCGAACTTCGACCCGACGCGAGAGATACAGGCCAACGTCACCGAGCGCGACGTCGGACTGCAGGTCGAGGACTTCGCGGAGGACGAAGAGGTGAGACAGCTGAGGGAGGAGAGGGAGGAGCTCCAGCAGCAGATGGACCAGACGTCGGGAGAGCCGGAACAGCCCGGCTTCGGAGCAGCCGCCGCGCTCGTAGCGCTGCTGGCTCTCGCCGTCGCAACACGCACAAGAGGTGACGACCGATGACCGAGAACGACTCCGAACCCGAAGGAAACGAGGGATTCGACGTCGACGACGTCCTGCCAGATGACGAGGGGTTCGGCTACAAGGCCGTGCTCGCGGCCGTGGTCTTCCTCGCGCTGTACTTCACCCTCAGGTTCTACTGGAGCGTGACGTCGTTCCTGAACGTCTGGCTGTCGCAGGAGTACGTAGCTCTGTTCGAGGCTCTCGTAAACCTCGCGCTCCTGCTGGCTCTCGCAGCCGGGTTCGTCTGGCTTACGAAGCGACGTCGAGACGGCGGCTGACCCCTCAGTCCGTAGTCGAGCCGGTCCGTCCACCGTTCGTTTTTAATGCCTGCGTCGAGTACCTCGTGGTATGTTAGGTGGACGCGGCGGAGGCTTCGACTCGAAGCGGATGCAGAAGATGATGAACCAGATGGGCATCGACATGGACGAGATAGACGACGTCGAGGAGGTCGTCATCCGCACCGGGGACGAGGAGCTCGTCATCGACGCCCCCGACGTAACGAAGATGGACGCCAAGGGACAGACGACTTTCCAGGTAGTCGGAGACGCCGAGAGCCGCGAGGTCGAAGGAGGTTCAGGTGGAGCGTCCTCCGGCGTGGACGAGGGCGACGTCGAACTCGTCGCGGAGCGTGCGGGCGTCGAAGAGGAGACGGCGCGTGAGGCCTTGAAGGCGGCGGACGGCGATCTCGCGCAGGCCATCTCCGACGTATCCTGAATCCAGAAGGTCCAGGTCAGTCGGGTTCGCGGGTCTCCTTCCCTCGCTCCGACGGCACGACCTCTATCTCTCCGCCGGGGAACTCCTGCTCTAGCTCCTCTGCTTCGTACAGCTCGTGGAGGAAGACGGCGAGCGCGGCGACCTCGCTGTGGGGTTGGTTCGTGACGCCGACGTTGTAGTCCGCTTCGTCGTACACCCAGCCGTGGACCTTCCGCGAGCCAACGCAGACGAGGGTGCCGCCCGCGTCAGCGGGGAGGGCGTCCGCCTCGCTCCGGACGTCGTCGACCACGTCCTGCAGCGGGAGACCGTACATCGTCAGGTGGACGACGACGCCGCTCCACTCCCGAACCAGCTTCTTCGGGGACTCCTCTCGTCGGGCCTCGAACTCGCCGCCGAACCTGTCGACGACACGTTCGACGGTTTCGACAGGGCCGATGTCCTCGCCGCCGCTGACGTGTACACGGTCCGCTCCGAACGCCCGCGCGGTGAGTCCGACGTGCGACGTCAGCCGTTCGTCGCGGCCGGGCCGATGGCCGAGACGGAGCACCTCGACGTTCACGGGTCAGCCTCCAGAACGCCATCGAGGTGGACCACGACAGATCGACGAAGGAGACGTCCTTTCGCCATGGAAGCTGAGTGGGACTTCGAGCGGTCGTTCATCACGACGAGGTACCTCTCGGCCGTTGTTAGTGCTTTCGACCCCGCGAAGAGGTCCCGCCCCGGAAGGCCAGAACCGTCACATCTCTAGCGCCAGGAAGACGGTGTCGACGTCGTCCGGTCTGTGGCCGGGGATGCGTCGGACCTCGTGGAACCCGAGGTCGTCGAGCAAGCCGAGGTGTGCTTCGTTCGACCCCCAGGTCTTCGTCGTCACTACGTCGGGGTCCACGGAGTCGAACAGCGAGGCGTACAGCTCTCTGCCTACTCCTTCGCCCTGACGCTCGGGGTCGACTGCGACGGTCCTGACGTAGGTCGCCGATCCGGGGAGGTGGTCGGCGGTGTAGCCGGTCCGGTATATCATCACGCCGACGACCCCTTCGTCGGCCTCGGCCAGGAGGAGGTCGTCCTCCAACGCGTCGTCTACGTACGCCTCAAGTCCGCCCTCTCCCTGGAAGCCGTCGGAGGCTCCGCGTCGGCTCAGGGGAGGGTGGAACTGTTCGTCGGTGCTCCGGAGGATCCGGAGCACGTCTCCGCTGGGCGTCCGCGGGTCTTCGACGTGTCGAACTCTCAGGTCTTCGGTCAAGTTCGGTCACCCTGGTTCGTCGGTACGTTCGGGGTCAGTACCTCTGTTGTGTGGGGAACGCCGGCTCCTCGGCCTCGGTGTTGACGGGCATCTCGCTCTCGAGGTAAAGTCGTTCGAGCACCCGAAGTCCGACGCGTATGATGCGGTTGGCGTTGTTGCTGCTGACGCGGCCGGCCTGGACGGCGCGGTTGGTGACGCTGTGCACCTGCATCACGTCCTCGTACAGCGCGGAAGGGAGCGCGTCCTCGTTGTCCTTGAGGAACCGCATGACCTCGTGGAACTGCACGAACTCCTCCTTCGTCTGAAGCCCGCGTTCGTACGCTATCTCCGTGAGCGCGTCCTCTATCTCGACGCGGAGACGCAGCAGCGCTATCTGGGGGTCGTCCGCCATCTGGCTGTACAGAGCGCTCTCGACGTTGGAGACCCGCTCCGAGACGTCCTCCTCCGTCTGGTCCGGCGGTATCTCGACGGTCTCCTCCGCCTCGTCGAGCAACGTCCCCATCACCTCCTCCTTGCCCTCGAAGACCAGGTACTTCAGCAGAGGCAGGTAGGGCACGGCGACGAACAAGATGGCGAGGAAGACCACCGGCCACGTAATCTCGAAGAACGGAAGCAGGAATCCTATCGTCAGCAGGACGAACACGACGAAGAAGGCGGCGTATGGCCCGTACTTGACGAGGAACATCTCCTCGTCCATGTGCTCCCAGTCCTCGCGTATTCCCATCGGTCGCCCTACGACGCGTCCCCACAAGTATCTACCTCTTGTCGAACGGTTCCAGCCAGCCTACTCGCCAATCGCCGCCCCCCCCCCGGGGGGGGGGGGGGGGGGGGGGGGGGGGGCGGGGGGGGCGGCGGGGGGGGGGGGG
>CAZXNG010000028.1:0-9956 GCA_964642065.1 uncultured Halobacteriales archaeon | reverse complement strand
GGCGACGAACACTACGACCTCCTCGACTGGCTGCAGCCCAAGCACGTCCTCCCCGCCCACCAGACCGCCGCGGTGCGTAGCGAGTACATCGACATGGCGGAGGAGATGGGCTACAAGATGGGCCGGGACGCCCACCTGCTGCGGAACGGGGACAGCGTCCAGCTCGAGTGATGATAGAGGACGAGGTAGCGGAGCGAGCCAGGGTCGTCGACCAGGAGCTAGACGACCTGGAGTTCGGGGAGAGCGACGCCGACGAGCTACACGACGCCGCCCGACACCTTTTAACGGCGGGAGGCAAGCGACTGCGTCCCGCGGTCGCGATGCTCGTCGCCGAGGCGTACGATGCTCCCGTAGAGGAGGTGCTGCCGCCCGCGCTCGCCGTCGAGATAACTCACTCGTTCACACTCATCCACGACGACATAATGGACGACGACCCCGTGCGCCGCGGGGAACCCAGCGTCCACGTCAAGTGGGGGGAGTCGACGGCGATACTCACCGGCGACTTCCTGTACTCGAAGGCGTTCGAACAGGTGCTCGACGAGGTCCATCCGCCGGCGAAGCAGAACCGGATGCTTCGGGTTCTCGCGGAGACCTGCACCCGGATATGCGAGGGGCAGAGCGTCGACATAGCCGGCGCGGTCTCCACCGAGGAGGAGTATCTGCGTATGGTGGAGATGAAGACGGGCGTGCTGTTCGGAGCGGCGGCGGCGCTCGGCGGGCTCGCTGCGGACGCCGACGACGAAGCCGTCGAAAGTCTACACGACTTCGGCGTCAAGACTGGTAAAGCGTTCCAGATACACGACGACGTCCTCGACCTCACGACGCCGAGCGAGAACCTCGGCAAACAGAGGGGAAGCGACCTCGTGGAGCGGAAGCCCACGCTCGTCGCGCTCCACGCCGAAGGACAGGGCGTCGATCCCTACCTCGACGAGGACGCCTCCGAGGAGGAGATAGAGGAGAAGGTCGAGGAGCTCGCGGAAGCTGGCAGCTTAGGATACGCACGCAGCCGCGCGGAAGACCTGGTCGAAGACGGACTACGTGACCTCCAGGTTCTGCCGGAAGGCGAGGAGAGACAGCTGCTGGAGGAGCTCGCCGAGTACCTCGTCGAGAGGGAGTACTGATGGACGACGAGGTACGGGAGCTCGTCGAAGGCTACGCGCTGCAGAACGCCGTCGAACACGGCGAAGACGCCGAGGTCGGCGCCGTCATCGGCAAGCTGATGGGGGAACACCCCGAGATGCGGGAGGACGCCGAAGAGATAAGCGACGAAGCACCCGCCGTCGTCGCCGACGTCAACTCCCTCGACGCCGACGAACGACGCAGCCGTCTCCAAGAGATAGCGCCCGAGCTGCTGGAGGAGCTCGAACGTGACGACGAGGAACAGCAGGACGAGGGCCTGCCGGAGCTTCCGGGCGCCGACGACGTCGACGAGGTGGTGATGCGGTTCGCCCCGAACCCGAACGGACCGCCGACCATCGGCAGCGCCCGCGGCCTCGTCGTCAACGACGAGTACGTACGGGAGTACGACGGCCGCCTCATCATCCGTTTCGACGACACGGACCCCGTCAACAAGCCACCTCAGGAGGACGCCTACGACTGGTACCTGGAGGACGCGGAGTGGCTCGGCGTCGACGTCGACGAGGTCCACCGCGCCAGCAGCCGGCTTGAGAAGTACTACGAACACGCCGAACGACTTATCGAGCTCGGCGGAGCGTACGTCTGCAGCTGCAGCCAGGAGGAGTTCAGCGAGCTCAAGAAGCAAGGGGAAGCCTGCCCGCACCGAGGTCGAGACGTCGAAGACAACGTGGAAGCCTGGCGTGAGATGCACGAGGACGCCGAAGACGTCGTGCTGCGGGTGAAGACCGAGATAGACCATCCGAACCCCGCGTTGAGGGACTGGGTGGCGTTCCGCGTCGTCGACGTCGACAGCCACCCCCACGCGCTCGTGGGCAGCGACTACCGCGTCTGGCCGATGCTGGACTTCCAGTCGGCGGTCGACGATCACCTGATGGAGGTCACACATATCATACGCGGCAAGGACCTCAGGGACAGCGCCGACCGCCAGGGCTTCGTCTACGACCACTTCGGCTGGACGTACCCCGAGGTCGTACACTGGGGCCGCATCAGCATAGAGGAGTACGGCACCCTGTCGACGTCGTCGCTGGCGGAGGCCATCGAAGACGGCGAGTACGACGGCTGGAGCGACCCCCGCGTGCCCTCGGTGCGCGCGCTCCGACGCCGCGGCATCCGGCCGGAGGCACTCAGAAGCGCGCTGCTAGACCTCGGAGTCAGCAAGAGCGACATCGAGTTCAGCATGGAGCACGTCTACAGCGAGAACCGCGCCCTCGTCGACGACGCGGCCGACCGGTTCTTCCTCGTCCGCGACCCCGTCGCCGTCAAGATAGAGGACGCGCCCGAGACCGTAGCCCGGCCGCCGCGACACCCTGACGACGACCGAGGCACCCGTGAGATAGAGGTCGACGACGTCGTCTACCTCGAGGAGGACGACCTGCCTGGCGTCAACCGTCGCCTCAGGCTGAAGTCGCTCTACAACGTCGAGATGAAGTCGACCAAGCCCCCGGTGGCGCGGTACCTCGGAGACGACGTCGATCTGGTGCGCGACGAAGACGTCGACGTCGTCCACTGGATGTCAGGTGAAGACGGCGAACACGTCGACGCGACGTTACGCACGCCGGAAGGCGACGTCGAAGGCGTCGTCGAGGCCGAGGCCGCAGAACACGAGGACGAGGTCGTGCAGTTCGAACGAGTGGCGTTCGCCCGCGTCGAGTCCGGAGAGCCGTTCACCGCGTTCTACGCGCACAGGTAGCTGCCGACGTAGCGCGAACGCGTCAGAGATAGCTCTCTTCTCGATGGAGTTCGAGGGTCTCCCCGAGCCCGTCCTCGTAGCTCGGGTACCGTAGCTCGTAACCGGTCTCCAGTAGCTTCTCGTTGCTGAGGTGGTAGTTGCCCGCGAGGTAGTGGACGTCGTCCCCCTCGAACGGCGAGTCGACGCCGACGGCGTCGAGCACGCGTTCGCCGGCCGCGATCACCGGCTGCAGACGCACGAGGTGGCTCACGGTAGACGAACCGACGGGCAGCGGGAACACCCGCGTGCCCACCACGTCGGCGACGAACCTGACGACGTCGGCGATGTCGTACGTCTGGTCGTCGACGACGTTGTACGCCTCACCGTCTTCGCCGTGTTCCGCGAGATGAACGGCGGCTGCGCAGACGTCGTCGACGTGCACCAGCGGGAGCTTGAACCCGTCCTCCGTCGGATACACCCGCAGTACCCCGTCGGCGATGGCTTTCCAGAGGCGTGCGATGCCGTACCGGCTGCCGGGTCCGTAGATGGGTGCGGGCCGCAGCATCACGACCTCGAGCCCATGTTCCTCGTGGAAATACAGGGCGACGTCCTCCTGCATCTGCTTCGAACGGTCGTACTTCCCTCCGCCGCCCCGACGGTGGCTCTCCCGTATCGGGAGCTCGTCGGGCTCCGGTGGCGCGTACACCCCGGAGGTGCTCCAGAGCACGAGCCGTTCGACGTCGGCGTCGGCCATCGCCTGACAGAGGACGCGGGTGCCCTCAACGTTGACGCGTTCGAACTCCTCCCAGGGGATGAGGCTGCTGTAGCTGAACAGCGCCGCCGTGTGGAAGACCACGTCGACGCCCTCCACGGCTTCGCGCACCTGTTCCTCGTCGGTGAGGTCGGCGGCGCGGAACTCCACGTCTCCGTCGTCGAACCTGCCGTCGTACATCTCCTCGAGGTCGCTGGCGACGACCCGGTAGCCCTCGTCCTCGAGCATCTCTATGAGGCGTTCGCCTACGAAGCCACAGGCACCCGTAACAAGGGCGACGGGCGACTCGCCGGCTTCGGTCTCACCTGCCTCGCCGTCGTCTTCCTCAGTCATCGTCATCCTCCTCCTCGTCGCCGGCTTCTCCAGCGTCGGCGATACCGAGCTCGCTCCACATCTCGTCGACCTTCTCCTCGACTTCGTCGGTCATCTCTAGCTCGTCCGGCCAGTCGCGTTCGAACCCCTCCTCCGGCCACGGCCGCGTGGCGTCTATCCCCATCTTCCCGCCGAACGCCTTCATCGGTGCCGCGTGCTCCAGGTGGTCGAGCGGCGCGCGCTCGATGATCTCGACGTCCCGTGCGGCGTCCATCCTCGACGTCACCGCCCACGTCACCTCGCGGTTGTCGTGTACGTCGACGTCGTCGTCGACGACTATCACGGTCTTCGTCAGCGACAGCATCCCCAGCGACAGCATCCCCATGATGACCTTCCGGGCGTGTCCGGGGTATTGCTTGTCGATGCTGACGATGGCGAGGTTGTGGAACACGCCCTCGATGGGGAGGTTCATGTCCTCTATCTCGTCGAACTGCGTCTGTATCAGCGGGAGGAAGATACGCTCCGTCGCCTTCCCCATGTAGGCGTCCTCCTGCGGCGGCTTGCCGACGATGGTGGTGTGGTAGATGGGGTCCTCCCGTCGGGTGATGCAGTCTATCTCGAAGACGGGGAACTCCTCGACGGGGGTGTAGTAGCCGGTATGGTCGCCGAACGGGCCCTCGGGGCGTTTCTCCGGCAGAACACGTCCCTCGAGCACTATCTCGGCGTTCGCCGGCACCTTCAGGTCGACGGACTCGCACTCCACGAGCGGCACACCCTTCTCCCGGAGGAAGCCGGCGAGCAGGAACTCGTCGACGTCGAACGGCAGCGGCGCGGTGGCGCTGTACACGGTCGCCGGGTCTGCGCCGATGGCGACCGCGACCTCCATGCCCTCCTCGTCTCCGTCGCGGTACTGCTTCGCGCCGTGCTTGTGCATCTGCCAGTGCATACCCGTGTGGGTGTCGTCGAACACCTGCATCCGGTAGACGCCGACGTTGCGTTTGCCCTCCGGTCCTTCGCTGACGACGAGAGGCAGGGTGACGAACCGGCCGCCGTCGTCCGGCCAGCACTTCAGGACGGGGTAGTCGGACAACGAGGGGTCGTCTTCGACGACCTGTTTGCAGGGCGCTTTCTTGCGTTTGACCTCGTTGGGCGGGTACCGCCGGAAGTCGCGGAGCATGTCGATACCTTCCTTTACCTCGCTCCAGTTCCTGACGGCGCCGACGAGCCCTCCCATGTCCGGCGGCCGGAAGCCGAGTATCTCGCGGATGCGGTCGGCGACGTCGTCGAGGTCGTCGACATCTAGCGCGGTCCGCATCCTCTCCCTCGAACCCATCGCGTTGATGAGGACGGGGTAGTCGCTGCCCTTCGCGTCCTCGAACAGAAGAGCGCGGTTGTTCTCGGGCTCCCTCCGGCTGACGCGGTCGGTTATCTCCGCTATCTCCAGAACAGGGTCGACCTCGCGCTCCACCCGAACGAGCTCGTCATCCTCCTCCAGACGGTCGACGAAGTCCCGGAGGTCTGCGTAGGCCATGGTTCAGCCGTTGCACGCCTCTGGCTTAGTACTTCCCTCGAACGCCGTCATCTCGGGCCGTCTCCCTCACGCCCTCCTCGACCGTCTCCTTCCTCATCAGGTCTCCTGCTCGTCCCGTCGCCGCCGCGCCGTCTCTCCGATCTCGGATCCGATACCGAGCCCCCTCTGGGAGGTCTATGTTTCTCCGGCGGCGGAGCCCTGTGTCGGCTGCGGCCGGTGCTCTCCCACTGCGGACGGAGGTCCTCGCGCCTCTCCTCGCTCTCCTCCCTCCGGTCCTCCCAGTGCCCATCCTGCATCTTCTCCGCCTGATGCCGCGTCGCGTATGTCTTGGGTCCGAGCGCGCCGCGACGGTCGCGGAACGACCGCCTCGACATGTAGAGCAAGAGGAGTCCGAAGACGAAGAGATAGGGCGCGAGGCCGGCGAGGGTGTTGGTCAGCACCGTCGCGCCGACGATGGCGCTTCCGCCGGCGAGCGCGTAGCTGATGCCCTTCCCCATGCTCCGGAGGTGTTTCGCGGAGTCCTCGACATCGACGACGACCTCGACGTCGTCGCGCTGGAACTTCTCCAGACCTCTCTCGAGCTTCGACGGAGTCCGTGCTATCGCCGTCATCGTGTCCTCGAAGTCCTCCAGCGCCTGCGCCATCCTGCCGCGTATCTCCTTCTGGACGTAGCCCTCCTCGATGAAGAACTCCCGGGCGACCTCGAGGAAGTCGAACTCCGGGTCGAGCTCTATGCATACGCCTTCGACGATGGTGCTGACGCGCAGCCCGAGGCTGATGTGCGACGGTATCGTCAGCGGGTACTCGTAGACGGTGTCGTCTATCTCCTCCATAAGCTGCTCTATCCGGAGGTCGTCGACCTCCTCGCCGGAGAGGTCGCGGATGGCGACGTCGATGACGTCGACCATGATGTCGCGGTCGACGTCGCGGTCCAGCGTCCCCATCTCTATCATCGCGTCGATGACACCCTCGGCGTCGTGGTCGGCGGCGGCGCGGTAGAACTCCACGAAGGTCTCCTGCAGCGACGGCGACAGCCTGCCGCTCATGCCGAAGTCGTAGATGACTATCCGGCCTTCCTCGTCCACCGCGAGGTTTCCGGGATGTGGGTCTCCGTGGTAGACGCCGTCGATGAGCGACATCTGGAGGTAGATCTTCTCGAGGTTGCGGGCGATGCGTTCGCGGTCGTGTCCCATCCGTTCGAGGGTGTCGACGTCGTTTATCTTGATGCCGCCGTGGTACTCCATCGTGAGCACGCGTTCGGTGCAGACCTCGTCGAACGTACCCGGGATGAGGACGCGGTCGTCTCCCTCGAAGTTGTCCCTTATCTCGTTGAGCATCTCCGCCTCGCGGTAGTAGTTCATCTCCTGGTTGATTCGGCGCTCGAAGTCCTCGGCGACGCCACCGAGGCTGTCAGCGTGGGCGTTCTCCCCCATCAGGCGGGCGGCCTTCTGCACCATAGGGAGGAAGAAGTTCATGACGCGGAGGTCAGCGAGCACGAGGTCCTCGACCCCAGGACGTCGTACCTTGACGGCGACCTTGTGACCGCGGTAGTAGGCGACGTGGACCTGTCCGAGCGACGCACCGGAGATAGCGGTGCGGTCGAAGCTGTCGAACACCTCGTCGGGGTGTCCGAGATCCTCCTCGATTATCCTCTGTATCTCGGGGTAGGGTGCGGGCGGGACGTCGTCCTGTAGCTCCATCAGCTCGTCTATGTACTCCTGCGGCACGACATCGGGGCGGGTGGACAGCAGCTGTCCGAGCTTGATGTACGTGGGGCCGAGCGCGATGAGCGTGTCCTTGAGCTTCCTGGCGCGCTTACGCCTCCGTTCGGGGCTTACCTTGCGACCGCCGCCGAAAACCAGGAACCTGTTGCGGTCCCTGGCGAAGGCGACGACGAACGGAAGGAACTTGAGGAAAGCGCGGACGAGGCGCCAGTAAGCTCTAGCCATCAGGTCCGCAGCCTACTCGAGATCTATCTCGGTGCCACCTGTCTTGGGCATGCGGACTCTCAGTAGCCCGTTCTCGTACGTAGCGTCGGAATCGTCGTAGTCCACGTCGGCGTGTATGGGGACGCTTCCACGGACGAAGTCGCTGCGCGCCTCCGCGATGTACTTGAAGCCCTCCTCCAGCGGCTTCTCGCGGCGCGCCTTGACCTTGAGCTTGCCGCCGACGTCGTCGGTGAATCCCACGCCCTCTTCGAACGTCAGGTCGACGCTGTGTTGCTCGCATCCAGGCAGGTCTATCAGAACCAGCACCTCGTCCTCGCTCTCGAGCACGTCGGCGAATACTGGCATCCGTTCCCCGAGGACGCGCATGACTTCGGCGCCCTCTTCTTCGAGCCGGCGGAGGAGTTCGCTGGTATCAATCATCAACGACAGAATGACCTCCGTGATATAAAGTTCTTTATGTTGGTGGGGGTTGGACACAACCCCGCTGTCCACCCGTAAACCCGGTACGGTAGACGGACGACGCTGCACTGCTCCCCGGTCAGTCCAGCGACTCCGCCGCCTCTTCCGCAAGCCCGCGCGCACGCTCCGCGACCTCTTCGTCCACGTAGCCCGCCTCCACCGCATCCGAGAGCTCGTCCTCGTCGACGACGTCGACCTCTCCGGACTCCGAGTCCCGCACTGCGTCGACGTGGAGGTCGACGTAGACGACGGCGTCGGAGAACACCTCGACGGGCGTGCAGACGTTGACGTACGAGCCCTTCGGCTCGCCGTCGTCCGACAGGTAGGTGGTGACGTACCGCCGTTCGCCGTCCCTCAGCTCGGTGCGCGCTACGTCGCCCGCCTCCTTCTCGGCGCCGAAGCCGTCGTAGCTGCCTCCAGCGGACATCTCGCGCTCGACCACGAGGCTCCGGCCGTCGACGCCGACGACCTCGGCGGTACCGAGCCGGACGAAACTGCCGTCCGGCTTACCGTGCAGGATATGTATCCTGTCGCCCTCCTCCGGTCCGAACGCCTCAACCGCGGCCTCGAACGGCAGGCCGTCGAAGGAGATGTCCGCGCTCTCGACGAAGTCCACCGCAGGCGACGAATCCGGCGACCACGCCTTCAGCCGGTGGTGTCCGTCGACCGTCGAGACGACGTCCGCTCTCGCCTCGTCGAACCGTCTGCGGCCTTCGACGCCCGGCCAGATCCAGTAGGTCCCGGCAGCGGAGGCGTCTCCGTCTTCGAGCGAGGCTTCCAGCGTCCGTGCCTCCTCGGCGGCGTCGTCCAGCGCCTCCGACAGCTCCGTCGCGGACATCTCGAGAGCGTCGCGGCCGAACCTCGGCGTCCATCCCTCCGGGACGTCGACGTCCACTAGCTCCAGCGTCCGCTGCATCTGCACGTGGTCAGCCTCGTCGCCGCCCTCCACCTCGACGCCGGAGCCACCGCGGCGCAGTCCGACCTCGCCGCCCACAGACACACCTGCCTCGACGACAGCGAGGCCGTCCGTCCACGGTGAGCTCGCCTCGACGACCTGTACCTCTAGCTCGTCGCCTTCTTCGACGTGACGGTCGACGCGTCCGTACGGTAGGAAGGCCTCGGCGTCGCCGGCGTCGACGACGGCGCCGCTGCCGAGAGTCTCCACCACCTCGACGTCGAGCACCGCGTCCTCGGCCACACCAGCCTCCCAGACCCATCCCTCCTCCCCCAGAACCTCCGCCACACGTGCCGCACCTTCGGGGTCGCCGGAGACCCGGAGCCCGCGTCTGTCGTCCGAGTCCTCGACCTCGACGTCACCCTTGGCCTCCCCCGCCTGTTCCGACAGCTCCCCGTCGAACCTCCCGGCGAGCACGTCGGAGGGGTCGACGACGTCGAACCCCTCGTCCAGTAGGATACGTGTCGCCGCCGTCGAGTGGATGCCCCTCACCCGTACCTGCATACCCGCTGTATCGGACTACGGGACTAAGCCCCTTCGGATACCAGCAGGCTGTCGCGGAACCTTCATAGATACAGAGACGTCGACGGGAGGGATGCCAACGGATTAGTCGGCCGACCACTAACGGCGGAACGATGGAACACGACGTCGAACGGTACCTCAGGATACAGAGCGCTTACTCGCCCTCGTTCGGACCCGACGGCAGCCTGCTCTACCTGTCGGACGTCACCGGAGTCACGCAGGTCTGGCGGGTCGACGAACCGATGGGATGGCAGCACCAGCTGACGTTCTACGACGAGAGCGTCTCCTGGGCGTCTTACTCGCCGGAGCGTCGGGAGTTCGCGTTCGGGATGGACGAGGGCGGCGACGAACGCACGCAGATATACCTCGCGGACGACGACGGCACCGAGGTCAGGAACCTCACGAGGCAGCCGGAGGCGAAGCACATGTGGGGCGGCTGGTCGGACGACGGCGACCGCTTCGCGTTCACGTCGAACCGCCGCGACCCCCGTGTTTTCGACGTCTACGTCCAGGACCGAGACGACGACGAAGCCGAGCTAGTCCACGAGAGCGACGGCTGGCTCTCCGTCGTCGACTGGATCCCCGACGACAGCCGGCTGTTGCTGAGG
This sequence comes from uncultured Halobacteriales archaeon, assembly GCA_964642065.1. GTDB lineage: Archaea > Halobacteriota > Halobacteria > Halobacteriales > Halorutilaceae > JAQZDA01. Next base: position 42 of record CAZXNG010000028.1, on the reverse strand, counting down.
GAGAGCCACTCGAACTTCGACCAGGACCTACACGTCCTCGAC
>CAZXNG010000027.1:0-9994 GCA_964642065.1 uncultured Halobacteriales archaeon | reverse complement strand
CAAGCTCCTGCTCGCAGTCGGAGTGCCGTTTGGCTACGTCACCGTCGCCGTCGCGGTCGTCGTCGGAGACATGGGGATGAGCCTCGGCGTCACGGGCAACGCGATGCGGCTGTCGAGGCTGAAGCCCGAGAGGTTCCTGAAGTAGAGAGAAGGGAGTGCGGTCGAGCTACAGGTTCGTTTCTTCACACGAAGTTCGGCTTCTCCGACAGCAGCATCGGCGTGTACCGTTCCTCCTCCGGCATCCCCTCGGACTCCTCGGCGACGCGTCCGGCTAGCTCGTCGACCTCCATCTCCCTCTCCTTGCCCTCCGCGCGGACTCGGACGCTGAGGCCGCCGCTCTCGACCTCGTCGTCGCCGACGACGGCGATGTACGGTACCCAGTCGCGTTCCGCCTTGCTTATCTTCGCTCCGACGCTGTCGCCTGTGTCGTCGACGTCCGCGCGTACGCCGTCTACCTCTAGCTCCTCCGCGACCTCGCGGCAGCGGTCGACGTGTTCGTCGCCGATGGGTACGAACCTGACCTGCGTCGGCGACAGCCAGGTCGGCAGCGAGGGGGTGTCGGTCTCCGCCGCCGTCTCCAGCAGCGCGGCGAACGCCCGTTCGACGCTGCCGCTCGGGCTGTAGTGCAGGAGCACGGGTTCGTGGCTGCCGTCTTCGTCGTGGTACTCGATGTCGAACCTGTCGGCACTCTCTACGTCTATCTGCACCGTCGGGTTCTCCATGACCTCGCCGCCGGCGGTGACGGCGAGATCTATCTTGACGCTCCAGTAGTGGTGGCGGTTCGGCAGCAGCTCCAGAAGCACGGGTTCGTCTATCTTCGCGACGACGTCCTCGAACCACCCGCGGTGGCTCTCGAAGTAGCTCTCCGTCGCCCGCAGGGCCGCGGTGTAGTCAAGGCCTAGGTCGTCGCCGGTGCGGTATCCCAGCACCGCCTGCCGCCGGAACTCCTCCTGAGCCTCCTCCATGTCACGGCAGGCGGTGTGCATGTCCGGCATCGTGAACGCCCGCAGCCGTTTCAGACCGCTGAGCTCGCCGCGCTGTTCGCGGCGGAACGAGTACGTCGACATCTCGTAGACCCTGAGCGGGAGGTCGTTCTTCGCGATGTGCATGTCCCGCATGATGCTGAACTGGCCGAAGCACGCGGCGAACCTCAGCATCATCTTCCTGTCGCCGCTGTCGAACCTGTACTGGCGTTCGCCGAACTTCTCGCTATGGTCGTGGACGCAGCTGGCGCCGAGGTCGTACATTATCGGGGTCTCGACGGGCATCCCCCCGTAGTCGACGACGAGGTCGTCGACGTACTGCATCAGGAGGTCACGGGTGCACTTGCCCCGGGGATACCACCGGAAGTTGCCGGGGTCGCTGAGGTCGTCGTAGCCGACGAACTCCTTGTCCTGCATCAGCTGGATGTGGCTGTCCTCCTCTCCACCGCCGTCGCCGCCCGATTTGGCTCCGAGCTCGTCCTCTATCAGGAGCCGGAGGTCGTCGTCGGCTTCGTCGAGGTAGCCTTCGGCGTCGTGGAGCTCTCCCTCGGGGGTGAGGACGTGGTAGCTGCTGGGCTCCCTCTCCTCTTCCTCCTCGTCGTCTCCGGCGGAGACCTTGCGGGGTTCGACGACGCGGGAGAGCTCGGACATCGGGTGGCCCTTGCAGCTGAGCTGGAACGACTTGTACCAGCCGAAGGGCGCGCGGCCGACGTCGTACCCCTCGCTACGCAACGCGTCGGCCATCTGCTTCAGCACGTCGACGGCGACGTCAGGGCTGCCGAGGTCCTGCGACAGGTGGGCGTAGGGGTAGACCATGATGCCCTCCACTCCGAGCTCGTCGGCGACGTCGAGAACCTCGTCGACGCCTCCGTCGACCACTCCCTCCACGTCCTCCTCGTCCGCGCTCTCCACCGCGACGAACGTCGTAAGCGCCTCGTCGAGCCGGCCCTCGAGGTCGACGTCGGACCTGTCCTCGGCGACGGGGGTCTCCTCCCGCGCCTCGTACTCTATGTAGTCGGAGTGGATGAGCAGCAGCTTCATGCCGGAAACATCCCGTCCAATACTAAGTAGCTTGCGAGATAACCGCTCTACGTGGACGCCCACGACCACACGACCTGCGACGTCTGCGGCGGCCGGCTCGTGCACGTCCACTGCGAGTACCGGTGCAGGAACTGCGGCTACGTCCGCGACTGCAGCGACCCCGACAGACGGTGACCTCTGCTGGTTCACCCGCAGGAGTTTTGGAGGCCGCGTCCCTCGGTAGACCGATGAGGTTGATCTGCTCTCTCACGGGATGCGACTGGGGGGAGACGAGGACGGAGCGAGAGACCGACGACCGCGGCGACGAGGTTGTCGTTACCGAGGTAGAGTTCCAGCTCTGTGAACGATGTGGCTCCCGCCGGACGGTGGGCGAGAACAAGGAGGTCCGGTCGAAGACGTCGGACGAGGAAGAGCGGGCGGAGGACGACCCATCGGAGGTCGAGTACGAGGAACCGGAGGAGACCGAGGACGCGGTATTCGTCGAAGGTGGAGACGGAGGAGGCGAGGCGATGGCGGCCGCGCCCGGCAGAGCCACGACGTCGACCGAAGCATCCGGCGACCTCGACGTTGACGGCGGCTACCGCTGCCCCGACTGCGGCTTCGCCTCCGACGACGAGTCGTTCCGCGAGGGTGACGTCTGCCCCGACTGCAGCTCCGGATACCTCGAAGAAGCCTGAACGTGTCTCGTCTCTTACTGCGTCCGTAGCAAAACCCCTTTCACCTCTGCCGTCGACTCAGTATGTATGCGCTACTACAAGATGCGTCGAGGTGAGTACCTCGACGAACGCGTCCCCGACCTGGAGGGGAAGGTCGAGGAGTACTTCGGCGAGGTCGACGGCCGGGACACGAAGGACGGCACCGAGATGTACGTCGTAGAGGACACCATGGTCTTCGACCGCGTGATGGTCGGAGTCGACGAACGCAGCAGCTCGAAGGACCGTCTCGCGGTCCACTTCGAGGAGAAGGACATCGAGACGCTGCAGGAGGAGGGCTTGCTCGACGAGGCCGGCGCGGCGAGAGAGGCGAAGAACGACTTCCTCAAGGAGGTCACGGGTCGGGACGCGAAGAGCCGGAGGGAGTCGATGAAGCGCGACGTCGAACCCGACGAAGACGTCGACGTCTGACGACGCCCGCCTCGAACCGAGTCGACGGCGCGACCGCCGTTCTACACAAAGCATTTACACCGTCGCTGTTTACGTACGGTCAAGGAAAACAGCCATGGACTCGTCACAGCTCCTGGACATACTCGGCAACGAGAACAGGAGAGCCATCCTGGAGCTGCTGTCGCACAAGCCCTGCTACGTGACGGAGATAAGCGAGCACATCGGGGTGTCGCCGAAAGCCGTAATCGACCATCTCGAGATGTTAGAGGAAGCAGGTCTCATCGAGAGCACAACCGACGACCGCCGCAGGAAGTACTTCAACATCAGCCGGAGCCTACGTCTCGAGGTCAACGTCAGCCCCTACTTCTTCGGGATGAAAAGCGCGTATCCCCAGCGGATATCGACGGAGTACGAGTACGTCGAGATAGATGGAGCCCAACCCGGCGACGCCGCCCCTGCTCCGGACTCCAGGGAACCCGACGTCGACGCGGAGAAGGTCGACGAACTGGTCTCCAGGCTCGAGAGGCTCGAGCAGATAGCGAACGAGCTCTCGATAGCGCAGAGACACGTGCAGGCGGAGATCGACGAGGTCATGAGCGAGATAGAGGAGGCTGTGGAGTCCAGCGAGGCGGAGAACGTGGGTTCGGCGGGATTTGGACAACGTTAATACCGACGACCCAGAAGAACAGACTGACAGCTATGCCAGTAGAAGCACAAGCCGCCCTGACAGCAGTGAGCCAGCTCGTTATCGCAGTCGCAGCTCTCGGGGTCGTAGGCAGCCTGGTGGCGGCGTACCGCGACAGGCTGGAGAACGCCGAGGCCGCCTTGACCGGCTCGCTGCTCGTCGCCGCGGCGCTGGTAGCCGCTATCGTGATGGGTCTCGTCGCAGCATAGAGACGACGGCAATCGACAATCTGTTGCAGACCTAGAGATTCTCCTTCTCCGGTGTCGGAACGCCGAACTACGTGTACGATAGAACTCGATGTGACCGCGGACGGTAGCCGTCAGAATATCTCCGCCAAGTCGCAGGAGAAGGCGCCCGTCCGGACGTGACGCCGGTTCAGGTGATGGAGTACGACGCCGCCGCCATCAGCAGCAGCACGCCGAAGACCGCGGAGGCGTACAGGTAGGTGATTATCCGCGGCTCCCACTTCAGGTGCTGGTAGTAGTAGATCACTATGAGCGCCTTCACCGTCGACAGCACCAGTATCCCCGTCAGCATGATGCCGTAGGCCATGTCGCTCGACTCCAGCACGAACTGTATCGTCGCGAACAGCAGGAGGCCGACGTAGGCCGCCAGGTACAGCTTCGTCTCTCCTTCCTTCAGTACCTCGGTCCAGTCCAGGTCGGTGTCGTATTCTTGTCCTTCCATCTTTTGTCACCTCAGAGCAGGTAGAACAGCGGGAACAGGAACACCCACGCTATGTCCACGAAGTGCCAGTACAGGCCGAAGTTCTCGACGGCGCGGTGGTCCTCCATGTACGAGCCGGTGTACCCCTTGTAGATCAGGAACGACAGCACGAGCATACCCAGCACGACGTGGATGCCGTGCAGCCCTGTCGTCACGAAGTACGCGCTGTACTCGATGGAGTAGCCGGGTCCGTGTCCCTCCATCAGTATCTTCTCGCTCCACTCCAGGTACTTCACGACCATGAACGTCAGCGCAAGCAGCCAGGTCGCCGCCATCGAAGCCAGCATCGCCCTGCGTTTCTTGTGTCTCGCGAAGACGAGCGCGAGGATTATCGTCAGGCTGCTCGTCAGCAGGACGTAGGTGTTCAGCAGACCCGGCAGCGGCATGTCCTCCGGCAGCAGCCCGGACATCGTGTTGGGGCCGACGACCTCCCACTCGCCCCATCCCATGTGGATGCGCATGAAGACGAAGGCGCTGATGACGGCGCCGAAGACGATGATGTCGCTCGCGAGGAAGAACCAGGTTCCGAGCTTGGTCTTCTCGATGCCTCCGAACGGCCACTTCATGCCGTACGACTGTTCGGGCGCGCGGAACCGCTCGTTGCCGAGTCCCGCGAGGGTGCCCAGCAGACCGAGCGCACCTAACCCCGTGACTGCGGCGTAACCCGTGTTCACTCCCTCGAATCCGGTTCGTCCCATCTCCGATATCCCCGATAGACCGAGGAAGAACACCACCGTCGACACCGCTATCAGGAACGGCCAGATGCTCGCGTGGTCGGCGTGAGCTTCCTCGTGGCCTCCGTCGGCCGCCCTGTCGAGGTACTCCAGCTTTCCGGACTCGTAGCTCGGTATCCCAGTCCAGTTCTCGAGAGGCGGCGGCGAGGGCACCGACCACTCCGCTGTGCGGGCGTACTTCCAGGGGTTGCCGTCGACGACGCGGCCGGTCTTCATGCTCTTCGCGAAGTTGTAGAACATGATGAACATCGAACCTCCGAGCACGAAGCCACCGACGGTGCCTATCTGGTTCCAGAGCGTGAGACCGGTGCTGTACTCGAACACCCTCCTCGGGGTCTCCCAGACCGCGAACTGGCTGAAGTAGACGGCGTTGAACCCGATGAAGTACAGCACGAAGTGCAGTCGGCCGAGGAACTCGTCGTACATCCGGCCGGTTATCTTCGGATACCAGTAGTACAGTCCGCCGAACATCGCCGTCGCCCCCGCCACCATCACGTAGTGGAAGTGCGCCACCACCCAGTATGTGCCGCGGAACTCGTAGTCCAGCACGATGGCTCCGAGGAACACTCCGGTGATGCCGCCGATTATGAACAGTATCAGGGCGCCGAGGTTGAACAGGAACGGTGTGTTGAACCTGATTCTGCCCTTCGCCATCGTGTATATCATGGCGAACACCATGAGGTCGAACGGCAGCGAGATGGCGATGGTCGTCGCCATGAAGATGGTCTTTATCTCGAGGTTGATGGTCGTCAGGAACATGTGGTGCATCCAGACGAGGAACGACTGCACCGCGACCAGGACCATCGCTATCATCACCCACTTCCTGCCGACGAGCCTCCGTCCGCTGAAGGTCTGGAAAGTCTCCAGCATGATGCCGAGCGCGGGGAAGAAGACGATGTAGACCTCCGGGTGTCCGAAGAACCAGAACAGATGGCCCCACAGCAGCGAGCCGCCCTCCTCGGCGAGGAAGTACTGGCTGCCGACGATACGGTCGGCGGCGAGGATGTAGCCGGCGGCGAGCAAGGCGGCGAACGCGAACAGCATCATCCAGATGGTGAGGAGCATGCTGAAGCTGAACATCGGCAGGTTCCACAGCCCCATCCCGTCCGCCTTCATCGTGTGTATAGTGGTGAGGAAGTTGACGGAGCCGATGGTCACGGAAATCACGAACAGCGCGAGCGCGAGTATCACCGTGGTGGCGCCGACCTCGGGTGTGAACGCCGGTACGTTGAGCGGCGCGTACAGCGTCCATCCGCCGGAGAAGCTGCCCCCGTCCTGGAAGAACGACGCGATGAACAGCACCCCGGCTCCGAGGTAGAGCCAGTAGCTGAGGGCGTTGAGACGTGGGAACGCGAGGTCCTCGGCACCTATCTGCAGAGGGACGATGTAGTTCGCGAGCCCTATCGCGACGGGAGACAGGAAGAAGAACACCATCAGAAGTCCGTGCGCGGTCACCGTCTGACCGTAGGCGAAGCCGGAGAGAACGCCCTCGCCCGGCGTCCAGAGCTGCATCCTGATGAGCAGCGCCATGACGCCGCCGAAGACGAACATGAACAGAGACGTCAGGATGTAGAGGATTCCTACGTCCTTGTGGTTGGTCGTCACCAGCCAGCGTTTCAGCGAGTACTTGCTGGGTAGGTGTCCGCCGTCGCTTCCGCCGTGCGCGTCAGATGCGTCCGTGGTCTCTGTCATCGTTATCGTGCCTCCTGTTCCGTCTCGTTAGAACCGGTCTCGTCCGAATCGGTGGAGTTCGAGTCCGTGTCCGCGGCGCCTCCTCCGGTCTCGTTTACGTCGCCTTCGTCACCGTCGTCGCCCTGGGTTCCCTCGGACGGCTGAAGCCCTCCGACCTGGTCTATCTCACCGCCGTAGAGGCTGCTGCGGTTTCCGTCGAGCTCCTCCTGGTACCAGTCGAGGAACTCCTCCTCCTCCATCACGATAACCTCGCCGTTCATCGCGGAGTGACTGCTTCCGCAGAGCTCCTCGCATACGGAGGTATGATTACCAGTCTCGTTCGCGATGAACCACTCCTCCGCGGTCTGTCCCGGCATCGCGTCCGCCTTCACTCTGAGGTCGCGGACGCTGAAGGTGTGCCAGACGTCTCTGGATGTCACGGTGAGGTCTATCGCCTTCCCCTCGGGAACCCTCAGGGTGTTCGCCGTGGTCTCTCCGTTCGGGTACTCGAAGGTCCATCCGAACTGGTAGGCCGTGACGTCTATCTCGACGATATCCTCTTCGCCGAGCTCCTCGGTGGGGCCTGCCTCGACGTACAGCAGGGAGGTGTACGCGAAGGCGACGAGGCTGACGACTATGACGGCGCTGATGGTGAAGGACACGAACACCTTCTTGCCGCCCTTGTCCGCGCCGACAGGTAGCTCGCCGAGCGAGGGTCTCTCTATCTCTGCGTCGTCCGTGTCGCGTCCCTCCCGGTACTTGTAGGCCTTGTGGAGCATGTAGGCGATGACCACTACGCCTACGAGTGTGCCCAGGACGAGGAACAGCGTGAACAGCTCGTCGAAGACGTTCGCCTGGGTCTGCCACTCCTGACCGCCTACGTGCGCCAGAGGAGAGAGGGACAGCTCTATGCTGGATGCTGGTCTCACAGTCGAACGATATCCGAGGCTGGTACTTATCTATTGTGGAATGCCGCGGTCGAAACCCCTGCAAGACGGCGAGTGAGCGGCTCTAGCGACGGATACCGGGGAGCTGGCTCGACCGAACCGGTTCGGGTGGCCTCCGCCACCGTCCTACGACGACCGTGACCGATGTCATGTAGCCCGGCCGTGGGAGTCAGGACTCCGTGGAGTTCCCGTCGGCACCTCCGTCCGTGGTGGACTCGTTGCCTGCGTCGTCGGCCCCGTCTCCGTCACCGGACTCCATCCGCTGTCTCTCCTCCTCTATCGCGGACGCTATCTGGTCGCTCCAGTCCTCCGGCAGACCCGTCAGGGTCTCGTCGCCGACGACGAAGCCAGGTGTGCCGGTGACGCCCTCGGATTGCGCCTCCTGCGTGGTCGACCGGACCGTGTCGCCGTACTCCGTGGACTCGACCGCGGACGCCACCTCTCCCGCGTCTATCCCATCTATGGGCTCCGTCAGCGACTCGACGTTATCGGGGCTACCCCAGCCCGACCGTCCCTCCTGGTTGAGCATCACCTGGCTGTGCCACTGAGGCCAGTTCTCGGGGCTGTCCTCCCAGACGGCGTAGTGGGCGACGCCGTAGTTGAAGGAGTCGCCTTCCGTGTCGCCGTCGGTGAAGTACACGGGTTTCACGACGAGTTTGACGTCGCCGGTCGCCACGTGGCTCCGGAGGAACTGGTCCTTGAAGCCCTGCGTGTCGAAAGCAGCGCAGACTCCACAGCCGTAGTCGGAGTAGTAGACGACCTCCACCATGTCCTCCGCGTCCTCGGCCGTCGCGTTCTCCGCCACCACGGTCGGATGCTCCGCGTCCTCGAGGACGGTGACGCCCTCCCAGGGCTCCGCGACCGGTCCACCGCCGCCGGACGCGAAGAACCACAGCAACACGGCGACTATCGCCACGATGCCCGCGAGCGCGAGGTACGACCCGAGGTCCGACTCCTCCTTCTTCTGCTGCTTCTTCTCCTGTTTCTTCTCTTCTATCCTTCCCATGATGGAGGTGTTGGCTTCGACGTGTCAAAACTCTTGTTCAAGAAGACCTCTCCGACTCAACATCCCGCGCTTCCAGAGCAGGACGAAACCACCATGTAGAGTGTCGGTTCACGTGTCACGACCGTCCGCGTACCTAAGACATATGACCGCGTGACCTCCAGTCTCACCAAGATGGAAGCGCCGTTCGACGCTGACCACAGGCTGTTCGCGCTCGTCGTCGCGGCCGTGGCGACCGCGGGGAGCCTGTACTTCAGCCTCGGCATGGGGCTCGTCCCCTGCACCCTCTGCTGGTACCAGCGGATACTGATGTACCCGCTCGTCGTCGTCCTCGGCGTCGGCATCCTGCGCCGCGACAGCGTCGCCGCGTACGTCCTCCCCCTCAGCATCCCGGGCTTCGTGGTCGCCGCCTACCACAACTACCTGCAGATGACGCCGGCGTCGGGTGCCTGCACCGGCGAGGTGCCGTGTTCGGTGCCGCAGTACAGGTTCTTCACCGACGTCGTCGCCGGCGGCGTCACGATACCACAGATGAGCCTGACCGCTTTCGCCCTGATAACCGCGGCGTTCCTCGTCCCCGTCGCCCGCCGACGGAGTCGGAGGCTCACATGACCAGGGACACCCGTTCGCTGATGGAGGACGCAGGCTTCGCGCCCGGCGGTGGTTCCGACCAGCACTTCCTCGTCGACGAACGCGTGCTCGACCGCGTCGCCGGGTACGCGCCGGAAGACGCCGACCACGTGCTCGAGATAGGTGGCGGCGTGGGCAACCTGACTGGACGGCTGCTCGAGAGCCACGAGGTCACCGTGGTAGAGCTCGACCGCGAGCTAGCGCGGTTCCTCGCAGCAGAGTACCCCGACGCCGAGGTGATACAGGGCGACGCCACAGACGTCGACCTGCCGGAGTTCGACGCCTGCGTCAGCAACCTCCCGTACTCCGCCTCCAGCCCTATACTTTTCCGGCTGTTGCCGCGTCGCCGTCCACTGATGCTGACGCTGCAGAAGGAGTTCGCGGAGCGCGCCGCCGCCGAGGCGGTGGACGACGACTATGGCCGGCTCTCCGTCGCCGCAGGCCACTACGCCGACGTCGAGGTGCTCGAAC
>CAZXNG010000026.1:0-9995 GCA_964642065.1 uncultured Halobacteriales archaeon | reverse complement strand
TCGACCACCTCGCCGACAGGAGCGAGTTCCTGACGAGCTACACCCAGTACCAGCCGGAGGTCGCTCAGGGTTTCCTGCAGGCACTGTTCGAGTTCCAGTCCATCCTCGTCGAGCTAACGGGGCTGGAGGTGGCGAACGCCTCCGTCTACGACGCGGCGACGGCGCTCGGCGAGGCCGCGCTGATGGCGGCGAGGGTCGAGGACGGCGGACGGGCTCTAGTGCCGGAGAACATCTACTCCGAGCGCTGGAGCGTTCTGGAGAACTACGTCGAGGGCACCGGCCTGTCGGTCGAGGGCTACCCCGTCGACGACGGCAACGTCGACGTAGACGGGCTGCGGGAGGAGGTGAGCGACGACGTCGTCCTGGTGTACGCGGAGACGCCGAACGCGCACGGTGCACTGGAAGAGGGTCTCGACGAGGTCGGAGACGCGGCGGACGACGCCGACGCGCTGTTCTGCGTCGGCACCGACCCCGTCGCGCTCGCGCTCCTCGAACCTCCCGCGGCCTACGGCGCCGACGTCGTGGTCGGCGACGCCTCCGTGCTCGGCGCACCGAAGGCGTACGGCATGGGGTCGGGGTTGTTCGTGACGCGGGAGGAGTACGTCCGTCAGGTTCCCGGCCACCTCGTGGGTGCGGCACCCGACGCCGACGGCAGGAGGGCGTACACGCTGACGCTGCAGACCCGGGAGCAGCACATCCGCCGGGAGCGCGCGACGTCGAACATCTGTACCAACCAGGCCTGGATGGCGCTCCGGACGGCGATACACGCCGCGCTGCTGGGGCCTTCCGGCCTCGTCGAACGCGCGGAGAGGTGCGTCGAACGAGCGAGGGAGACGGCGGAGAAGCTCGACGTCGTGGACGGCGTCTCCGCGCCTGCGTTCGACCGCCACCACTTCAGGGAGTTCGAGGTCGAGGTCACCGACGCCGAAGAGGTCGCCGAGGACCTGCTGGAGCGTGGCTACGCCGTCGGCGTCGCCGGTGACGACCGGCTCAGGGTGTGCGTGTCGGACGTCGACGACGGAGCTCTGGACGGCTTCTTCGCGGCGTTCGAGGAGGTGGTGGCTTGAGCTACGACCAGGCGCGATTCAGCCGCGACGGCGTGCTCGAACCCCTCCTGGCGGAGAAGGACTCCACCGAGGTGGAGATCGAGTCGTCGCTGCCGGACTACCTGACGCGGGAGTCGCTGGAGCTTCCGGAGCTGTCGGAGCCCGAGGTGTCGCGGCACTACACCAGGCTGTCGCAGATGAACTACGGCGTCGACACCGGCCCATACCCACTGGGTTCGTGCACGATGAAGTACAACCCGCCGTTCACGGAGGACGTGGCGGCGCTCGACGAAGCCGCACTGCACCCCGACCGGGAGGAGACGGCTCAGGGCGCGCTAGCGCTGATGCACGGGCTTCAGGAGCATCTGAAACGTATCGGGGGGATGCATGAGGTGTCGCTGCAGCCGCCGGCTGGCGCAGCGGGAGAGTACGCGGGACTGCTGATAGCGCGGACCCACCACGAGGACCGCGGCGAGAGTCGGGGCGAGGTCGTGGTTCCGGACACCGCTCACGGCACGAACTTCGCGTCGGCGGCGATGGCGGGTTTCGACGTCGTGAAGGTGCCTAGCGGCGAGGACGGCCGCGTCGACATCGACGCGCTGGAGGCGGCGGTGGGCGACGACACGGCGATGTTCATGCTGACGAACCCGAACACCCTCGGTGTGTTCGAGCGGGAGATACAGGACGTCGCCGACATGGTCCACGATGCCGGCGGCCTGCTGTACTACGACGGCGCCAACCTGAACGCGTTGCTGGGGCAGGCGCGTCCCGGAGACATGGGGTTCGACGTCATGCACTTCAACCTCCACAAGACGTTCGCCACACCCCACGGCGGCGGCGGACCCGGTGCAGGCCCCGTCGGGGTGCGCGAGGGCCTGGAAGAGTATCTGCCGGAGCCTCACGTCCGAGAACGCGACGACGGGTTCGAGTTCTACGAACCGGAGCGCTCTATCGGAAAGGTCCACGGCTTCCACGGCAACTGGCTCGCTCTGGTGAAGGCGTACGCGTACGTCGAGCGGCTGGGGGACGTGGGACTGAGGGACGCCAGCAGGATGGCGGTTTTGAACGCGAACTACCTCGCGGAGAATATCCCGTACGACGTGCCCTACGAGCCGTTCCACCACGAGTTCGTGGCGAGCGCCGAACGCGACGCAGCCGAGGTCGCCAAGGAGATGCTGGACCACGGCGTGCATCCGCCGACGACGAAGTGGCCGGAGATAGTCGACGAGGCGCTGATGACGGAGCCGACAGAGGCGGAGAGCCGCGACGGACTCGACCGGCTGGCGGAAGCGTTCCACGCCGCCGCGGACGCTTCGGACGACGAGCTCGCGGAAGCGCCGCGACGTACCGCTGCCCGCCGGGTGAATCAGGCGAAGGCTGCGCGCGAACCCGTTCTGTGCTGGCAGTCGGTAGACCTCGACTACTGATGGTGCCGCGGGTTATCCGTACCGGTTCAGGTCAGACTTAGCTGTCGCTGGGTTCGTTCTCAGCAAGAGGGAAAGTCGCTGGGGAGTGGCTAGCTCGTCACTGTGACGCGACGACCTATTACCTACGGACGTGGTGGAACACGTCCTCGATAGGAAGGAAGGTGGTGTGACAGATAAATCTGACGGGCAATTTATCATATCTGATAACATCTTTGGCTCGCCCTTCGGAGGAGCCGGAACCACCTCGGAAGGCCAGCCAGCGCCCGTACAGGCGCGCCTACCCCGGGTGGCGGAGAGCGCCTGCCCGGAGCTCGGGGACGAGGTAACCGCTTCGGAGAGTCCTGCGGACAGGGAAGGAGATGTATGGGCTGAACTAACCACATACGGGTGATTCGGCACGTCGAAGACAGACGGAGTCGTGGGGAAGACCGGCGAAACGATTTTACTCGGCGCACCTGTATCCGAGCCACCAGTGAGACACGAAAATAAGTTATCAGTATTGATAAGCTTGGGTTCCTTCTGGAGGGCGCGCTGATGGTGTTCGACAGGGTACGCGACGCTCTCTCCGAAGAAGAAGGCGGCTCCTCGGGAGTCACCATGCCCTCCGACGGCTCCGTTCTCCGCAGCGTCACCGACCAGGTCGACCTCTCGCAGGAGGAGGTCCGGAGGGTGGTCGAGAAGTTCCAGGAGATGAGCCAGATGATACAGCCGATGGTAGCGGAGTCCGCCGTCGAGAACCGCGCAGCCCAGCACCGGAAGGACGACGAGTCGCCGTCGTTCGTCTACACGGTGTTCGAGGACGAGGACGTGCTCGCGGTCGGAGGAGCGAAGAACATCGTGATGGGGTTGACCGACAGGCTCGATTTCGACAGCGTGGAAAGGAAGGCCGTCGTCCTCGCCCACCGGCAGGCGGCGGAGGAAGCTGGCCTCAGCCAGCACACGGTGATGGACGACGTCTACATGGTGCCGAAGAGCCTGAGGTTCGAAGGCAGGCTCGACCGCGACGAGATAGACGTCGAACGAACCGGCGGAGAGGACGCCGGAGAAGCGCTGCAGCGGAAGATGGAGAGGGTACAGGAGGTCGACGAAGACGGCTTCGAGGTCCATCCACCCGACCGGTTGACCGAAGCCATCGAGCTCGACAGCAGGAAGCTCCTCGGCGTAGAACACGGCTACGAGGGAGACGTACTGCGGCTCGTCTTCGACCCCCGACGAGGGGGCGACGCCGACTGGCCGGGCGTCATGGACGTCGAGGGAGCAGTCCACGTGCCCGACGGTCTCGCCGAGGTTCTCGCCGTCGAGGAACGCGAGACGACCTGGGGAGTCGAAGGCGGGCGGATGGTCTGCGTGCTCGAGAGCAGGATAGACGCCGACGAACGCAGCCGCGACACCCTGGGAACCGCGATTACCTCCGACGAGATCGCCGGCACCCACCGCGCGGTGCTGCCGAGCGGCCGCGCACGCGACGTCGGCCTCCACGAGGGCGACGACGCGGGCTTCTACCTCGAAGCCATCGACGACGACATCCACGTCGTCGTGACACCGCACAGCGACCGAGGAGCAGCGGTCTCCGTCGAGAACATCGGACCGGGCGCTGAGATGCTCGCCATCGAGCTCCCGGAGGCGGCGGTCGAGCTACTGGACGTCGAAGCAGAACACCCGGTGGAGTGGATGGTGAGGGACGGCAGCCTCGTCGGACGCGTCGCCCGACGCTAGAAGCTCAGGTGCTCGCGGCACATGTGCCGCGGCCTACCGTCCTCGTAGTGCGTCACCCCGACCTTGCCCGTCGAACCTCCCCTATGTCCCTCGGTCTCCTCGGGCTCGAGGAAGACGTCGTCGCCGCATACGTCGCACGTCACCTTCTTCGCCATGATACACGTACGTCTCCGATGCCGGTAAGCCTGACGGAGGGGGGTTCCCAGGCTCCACCACCGCTCTCCTCAGTCATCTCCGGACAGATGTTCGTCCACGAGGGCGAAGAGTACGACCGCGACGGCGACTCCGCCCAAGACCTCGTTCGTCAGGAGGTAGACGAGGAGGAACCCGAGTGCGGCCGCGACTGCGGCGAGACGCCTGCCGCCGTAGCCCCCCGTCTCAGGAGTTCCGGCCCCACCCCGGCCGTCTCTGCCGGCGTCGCTGTCGTTCAAAGTAAGTTAGACGGCGCTGTCGCCGTCAGTAGCTCCGGACCTTCGGCTCGTACTTCTTGATCTCGACGTCCTCGTACTCCACCGACGGTTCGTCGTCCTCCTCGTGGTAGACGAGCGTGTGCTTCAGCCAGTCTTCGTCGTCGCGGTCCTGGTGTTCGTACCGCCAGTGCGCACCCCGCGACTCCTCGCGTTCGAGGGCGCCGAGGGTGATGGCTTCCGCGCAGTCGATGATGCTCCGGAGCTCCATCGCCTGCACGAGGTCGGTGTTGAAGGTGTCGCTGGTGTCGTGGACGTTGACGTCCTCGTACCGGTCCTTCGCCTCGCGGACTACTGTGAGCGCGTCCTCCAGGCCTTCCTCGCTGCGGAAGACGTTGACCTTCTCGGTCATGACCTCCTGGACGTCGGCGCGTATCTCGCTCTGGTGCTCGCCGCCCGAGCGGTCCTTCAGCTCCTCGACGCGCGCCGTCTCCTCGGCGACGGCGTCCTCGACAGCACCCTTCGACGTGTCCGTCAGGTGGTTGTCGGCGGCGTGGAGGCCGCTACGCTTCCCGAACACCACGAGCTCCAGCAGCGCGTTGCCGCCGAGCCGGTTGGCGCCGTGGACGCTGACGCAGGCGGCTTCGCCGACGGCGTACATCCCCGGCAGCTCCGTCGAGCCGTAGCTGTCGCAGGCGATGCCCCCCATGATGTAGTGCTGCCCCGGCTTCACCGGAATCGGCTCCGTCACGGGGTCGACGTCCTCGAAGTCGCGGGCGAGCTCCAGTATCTGCGCCAGCCGCTCCTCTATCTTCTCCTCGCCGAAGTGCGTGAGGTCGAGGTGGACGCAGCCGTCCTCGAAGCCCCGTCCCTCCTCGACCTCCGTGAGCTCGGCGCGGGAGACGACGTCGCGGCTGGCGAGCTCGCCGTCGTTGGGGGCGTATCCGCGTTCGTACATGAACCGCTCGCCCTCGCTGTTGTACAGTACCCCGCCTTCGCCTCGGCAGCCCTCGGTGATGAGGATGCCCGTCGACGGCAGCGTCGTCGGATGGAACTGCACGAACTCCATGTCCTCCATCGGCACGCCGGCGCGGTACGCTATGGACATGCCGTCTCCGGTGCAGCTGACGGCGTTGGTGGTGTGGCTGAAGACCTCTCCGACTCCGCCGGTGGCGAAGATTGTGGCGCCGGCGCGGAATCCCTCGACCTCGCCGGTCTGTATGTCGACGGCGACGACGCCGTGGCACTCGCCGTCCTCCTTCACGGCGCGGGTGACGTAGTACTCGTCGTAGACCTTGATGCCGCGCTTCATCACCTGCTCGTACAGGGTGTGCAGCAGCATGTGGCCGGTCTTGTCGCTGGCGTACGTCGTACGGGGGAACGACAGGCCGCCGAACGCCCTCTGCGCCATCTTGCCGTCCTCCGTCCGGCTGAACGCCATACCCATGTTCTCCAGCTGGACGACCTCGTCGGGTGCGTCCTCCGTCATCGCCTCGATGGCGTCCTGGTCGCCGATGTAGTCGCTGCCCTTGACGGTGTCGTACGCGTGGTCCTCCCAGTCGTCGTCAGGGTGTAGCGCGGCGTTGATTCCGCCCTCCGCGGCACCGGTGTGCGACCGGACGGGGTGGAGCTTGGTGACGAGCGCGACGTCCGCGCCGCGTTCGTGCGCGGCGATGGCTGCGCGAAGTCCTGCGCCGCCGGCTCCGACCACTACTACGTCGTGGCTGTACATCTCAGCGCCTCCAGAAAGCTAGCCTCTGCTTGGTTGCGTCTCTTGACATCTCCATGATAGCCTCCGTGGGACTGATGCCCTTCGGACATACCTCGGTGCAGTTGAACTGCGTGTGACATCGGTAGATTCCGTGTGCGTTCTCCAGCAGCTCCAGCCGGTTCTGACGGGCTTCCTCGCCCTCGCGTTCGTCCTTGTAGAACCGGTACGCCTTCGCGAGCGCTGCGGGTCCGCTGAACCGGTCGTCGGTGCCGGCGGGGCTGCACGACGAGGTGCAGGCGCCGCACCAGATGCAGTCGAGCACGGTGTCGATGTTCTTCCGGTTCTCCGGCGACTGGAGGTACTCCCTGCCTTCCTCGGGTTCGTGGCTCGGCTGGAACCACGGCTCCACCTCCTCCATCCGGTCGTAGAACCCCTCCATGTCGACGACGAGGTCGCGGATGACGTCGAAGCGGGGGAGGGGTTCTACCTTGACGGGTTCGCCGACCTCCTTCACGAGGGTGTTGCAGGCGAGCCGCTGCTTGCCGTTGATGTACAGGGCGTCGCTGCCGCACCGCGCCATCCTGCAGCTGTGGCGCACGGTCAGCGAGGCGTCCTGTGTGTCCCGCACCTCGATGAGGGCGTCGAGCACGGTGGTGCCTTCCTCGGTGTCGACGGTGTAGGACTCGAACCTTGGTTCTTCGTCCTCCTCCGGCACGTACCGGAAGACCTCTAGCTCGACCTCTCCCGCGTCCGTCGCCGCCTCCGAGTCCGTCTCTTGTTGTGTTGTAGCCATGTCTGGGTCACCTCAGGGCTGGAAGAACGCGTAGAACACCAGCGCTCCCTGTATCATCAGGACTACGCTGAGCACGGTGAAGAACACCCTGCTCGCGCGTTCGTACTTCTCTCCAAGGTTCTGTTCGACGACTATGTTGTGGACTCCGTACATGCCGTGGTGGACGGCGAACGCCAGCAGCAGCAGGGCGCTCGCCTGGTAGAGCACGGGTGCGATGTCCATCGTCACGGGGATGAGGTGGTCGCCCTCGACGAAGCCGTAGGTGATGCGTTCGACGGTGTTCTCCGCGGTGACGTTCGTGGAACCCACGAAGAAGTGCTGTACGGCGAAGTGGAAGCCCAGAAGGAATATCAGTCCTACTCCGGTCACCCTCTGGAGTATCCACATCATCCCCGCGTCGACCGAGAACTCGATTTTTATCTCTACCATTCTTGGTTCACCTTATATCAGGAAGAACGGCGCGCTCGCCACTACGACGGCGAAGCTGAGCGCGACGCTGAGGTAGAACAGCTGTTCCTCTACCTCGAGGCCTCTCATCATGTCGAACATCACTATCCGGGTTCCGTTGAGGGCGTGGAAGACGAACGCCGCGAACAGTCCGAGCTCCGCGAAATGTATCACCTTCGGCGCCGCTATCGTGTACATCACCTGGTTGTAGCTCTCGTGTCCGAGCCAGAACCCCGTGCTCAGCACGAACAGATGCAGAACGAGGTAGAACGACAGCACGAGGCCGGTGAACCGGTGGAGGTAGAAGGCCCAGTGGCCTCCCGCCCAGTCCTTCCACCGGGACGGGTCCTCCACAGGGCCCCGGCTGTACGTCTCTACCCTGGTATCCTTGCTCATCTAGCCCGAGGTTGGGAGACGGCCGTTATATGTATTTATTTTTGGTCCTCGATGCCGGACGCCGTCAGGAAGGGTGTCGTAGGTCGCAGAACGTTCAGGCCTCTGCCTTCTCCTCGTCCTCGAGCGCCTCCACCCGGTTGGCGAGCAGCTCCTGCAGGTAGGCCTCGTGGTCCATCTGCTCGGGTGTCTCCAGCGTCTGGAACGAGACGGCGCCTTCCTCGCGCGGCTCGTCGAGGTCCACGTCGTACACCGTGGCTTCGACGACGCGGTTCGCCCAGTCGAAGACCTGCAGAGTCCAGACTCCGTCGTCGGTGGTGCGGTATACACCCACCATGAGGTTGTCGTGGTTGTCGCGGGCCACCGGCTCCGTGGTCTCCGGCAGCAGGTCGGCGTCTACCTCGTCGGGATCCTTGTTGACCATGTACTGAGGTGGCTGTGCAGCGATTTCAACCCTGTGGTACCGTGCTCCTGGTGCTGTCCGAACTGGAAGAGGCGGGCTACGCTTCGTCGACAGCGTCGGATTCGTCTGCGGCGTGACCCTGCGCGGCCTCGGTGTCGAGCTCCTTCCCGAGGCTCCACGGGAGATAGGGTCCGAGGGCGACCACCGCCATTATCAGCGTGAGCACGGCCAGGAGGACGCCGGCGGTCAGCGAGGTCACGTCGACCGCGGTGTCCGTGATCTGCAGTATCGGGTACATCTCTGCCGGGTAACTGGCCTTCGAAGGGCTTCAAACAACCGGTTCGTTTCGACCTCCACGGAGCTCAGACGGATACCTCTACGTCCGGCATCTCGACGAAAGCGGTCTCGTAGCCCATGTGACGCGCCACCTGCGGCGGAGTGTCGAACGACACCACTACGTCGTCGCCTTCCTCCACGGACGGCCGCGGCACGGCGTGGTAGTGATGGCCGGCGTCGGAGCCGAGCCGCGGCCGGAGCGCTCCTTCGAAGACCCGTTCTCCGTCGCGTACCACCTCCGCCGACAGCGACGCCATCGGCAGCGGGTAGCGGTTGTACGGCGTCCTCGGCGACACCACGAGACGGTCGGCGTCGAGCGCGACGGCCACTTCGGCGTCTCCGGAGCTCTCGACGCCTAGAAGTCGGCCGGGGAGGTCTTCCGCGGCAGGGGCACGAGAGACTGCGTGACCGTGACCGTCTCCGGCATCGGCTCCGCCCCCTCCCGTTCCTTCTTCTGCGGCACGTTCCTCGAGCACCCGCCGGAGCGTGTCCGGTCCGACTGCGCCGCGCTCACCTGTTCGGACGACGTCGACGCATTCGAGGTCGTCGAGCGCGGACGGAGTGAAGTCGAACGAGAGGTCGAAGCGCTCGCTCTCCTGGAACCTCCCCTCGTAGCCGCCGGCGAGGTCGACGTCGAGCGCCGGCACCTCTACCTCTACGTCGACCCCACCGGAGCCGTCGACTGCGACGTTGTCGCCGAAGTGGACGCCCATCTGCTGCGACAGCATCGGCCAGGTGCCGCCGTCGACGAGGGTTTCGCCGTCTCGGGAAAGCCTCAGCGATGGCCCGCTGTCGACGGGTAGCGCGCGTCGGGATTCGGCGTCGTGGACGACGAACATCAGGTGGAGGTCGCCGCTGGAGGGGACGCGTTCGACGCGGCTTCCCGTCAGCGTCCAGAACGGATGGGGGTATGTGTAGGCGACGGTGACGGCGTAGTCGTCGCCCTCCACGGTGTCGACGGTCTCCATGCCGTCGAGGTGTGTGGGGAAGTAGACGGCGTCGGGAGGGTCTTCGGGTGGAGTGGACAGGCAGGCGAGAGCGTCGTCCCTCCGCTGTATCCGCCTCTGCGTCCGAAGCGTCAGGAGTCCGCCGAGCGCGGCGCCGCCGACGGCGACGCCGCCGCCGAGCAGCAGGAGGTCCCTGCGTTCCATGTGGGCGGCAGGCGGCTGACGGTGAAGGGGGTTTCGGTAGAGCGGGGCGAGGTCACGGCCGCCGCCAGCGATATGGTCGTCCTCCCGGTGTTCGACGCCTCTCAGACCTGAGACATAGGAAATGATAAGGTTCACCGTCGTTTTTCTGTGTGCAACCGAGGAGTG
>CAZXNG010000025.1:0-10069 GCA_964642065.1 uncultured Halobacteriales archaeon | reverse complement strand
GGATTCGTCGTCTTCGACGCACACCTCGACCTCAAGGACGAGTTCGAGGGCGACCGGTTCAGCCACGCATGCGTCTCCCGAAGGCTGCACGAGGACGACCGAGAGGTCGTCGTATTAGGTGGAAGATCCGGATCGCAGTCCGAGTACGGATACGCTGAATCCCCCGGGGTTACCGTGGTGGAGCCCGGGGAGGTCTCCGCAGAAACTGTAGCCGCCGCGGTCGAGGATATCGAGCGTCCGTACGTCTCCGTCGACCTCGACGTGCTGGAAGCGGGTACCGCAGCCGACGTGGGAACACCGGAGCCGTTCGGACTGACACCCGTCGAGGTCAGGGACGCTCTCCGGGAGGTAGCGGCCGATGCCGCGGGCTTCGACGTAGTGGAAGCCAGACCGTCCTCCGCCGACGCCTCCGTGACGTACGCCGCGTCCTTCGTGAAGGAGTTCCTGGCCTGGAGCGAGGCCTGAACACCGAGGGACGTGGCAGCGAGCGGTCCGGAGGGGTATTCGGACTCTATACCAGTGCTTCGTAAACCATGTCGAGGTCAGCTTCGGCTCCACTGAACTCTAGCTCGCCGTTCGCGGTGGACACGTTCACGGAGCCGGACGAGTCCCCTACTTCCCTGTCGACGTGATCTAGCTTGTTCTTCTTCAGGACGATGTCGGGGGAGATGCTGCGGTCTTCCTCCTGAACCAGGCCGAGGACGCGGTTCTTCCTCCTGTTCCCGAGGTAGGAGGCTGCCGCGACACCTGCGGCTGCTCCGACGACGACTCCTGCGACGCCGGCCCAGAAGGCGACTGCGGCGTAGCTGGCGCCGACCGCGGCGAGCACCACCGGCAGGAGGTAGTACGTGCGAGGCGTCGACAGCCGTTCGACTACGACCTGGTCGTCCCGTACCTCGGCCACGGCTCCGCTCGGCAGGGCAGAGCCTTCCTCGACCAGGGTGAACGAGGCGGTGGACTCCGTCATCGTGTTGGAATGTGCGACAGCACCATATACAGCTGGCTATCCGGGCGGGGCGAGGCCGTGGTTCGTCGACGGTGGCGGGCCGGCACACCGGTTAAGTTTATGTCGGTGCCGTGGTTTACCCCGGACGATGACGACGAGAAGGAGCTTCGTACGTACGGCTGGAGCGCTCGGCGCCGCCGGCATTACGGGGTGTATACACGGTGGGGAACCAGATGGGGACGGAGAAGGAGACGGAGGCGACGGCGTCGACGGCGGCAACCAGACGCAGGACGGAGGAGGTCAAGGCAGTGGGTCGTCGGGAGACTCGGACTGGCCTATGTACTGCGCCGACGCCAGGAACTCGGGTGCGGCATCTCTGATCGGGCCCTCGGAGGCAGACGTGGATACGGTGGACGTCGGCTTCGCCGTGAACTCCGCTGTCGCAGTGGTAGACGACGTCGCCTACCTCGGAGACACCGACGGGATGCTACACGCCTTCCGGAACGGCGAGAAGCTCTGGGAGTTCGACACGGGCGAACGGATACGTTCCTCGGTCGCAGTAGCCGACGGCCGCGTCTTCATAGGGAACGACGCCGGAGTGGTCTACTGCGTCGACGCCGGAAACGGCGACTTCATCTGGGAGTTCGAGGCGGAGGACCGCGTCAGGTCCCCGCCCACGGTGGTCGACGGAGAGGTCTACGTCGGAAGCCACGACGGCTACCTGTACAAGCTCAGCGCTCAGTGGGGGGAGGAGATGTGGAGCTACGAGACCGACAACGAGATACGCACGAAGCCCGCCGTCGCAGGCGAGAACGTCTACGTCTCGACTAGAGGCGGGAACCTCCATCGTGTCTGGAGGGAGGACGGTTCGAACGTCCGGACCTCTTCGGAAGGCAACGACTCCAGGTCGTCTCCCGCTGTGGTGGCGGACCGTAGCGGCCACAACGTGTACTACGGCACCGAGGACGGCGGGCTGCACGCCCTGAGGTTCTACGAGGACGCGGGCGTTCAGAGCAAGGAAGACATCTGGAGCGTCTCCGCCGGAGGAGCAATCCGAACGTCGCCCGCCGTCTGGGACAATCGGCTGTACGTAGGCAGCGACGACGGCAACGTCTACGCGTTCGACCGGGAGTCCGGCGAGGAGCTCTGGAGGTTCGAGACCGAGGAGGAGATAAGGTCGTCGCCGGCGGTGGACGGCTCACGAGTCTACTTCGGAGGTGCGGACGACAGCGTCTACGCCGTCGACGCGGACTCCGGCGAAGAGTCTTGGTCGTTCGAGGCCGAAGGCAGCGTGAGAGGGAGTCCTGCGGTCGCGGGTGAGCTCTATATCGCGAGCGTCGACGGTAACCTGTACATCGTCGGCTGACCAATCCGACGTCGTCGGCCGGGTGGCACGGCAGCCGGTGATCTTCAGTCGGAACCCTTTAGAACCGAGAGCAGCAACCTCCGGACATGCCGATAAAGCCCGCGTACATCAAGAACATCGGGAACGAGCTGATGGAGCGCTACCCCGACGTCTTCACCGACGACTTCGAGTCGAACAAGGAGAAGGTCACCGAGCTGACGAACGTGGAGTCGAAGACCGTGAGGAACCGTATCGCAGGCTACGTGACCAGGCACTCGGGCGACGACGAGCAGGAAGTTCAGGCCGCGGTCTAGAGAGAAACTTACCGCTAACTTCGACCGCTTCCCGTCCTCTCAGTCCTCGCGGCTCCTGGCCTCGGACGCCTCCGACATAGCCTGCTGTCGCTTTTTCTTCTTCACTTCCTGCACCTTCTTGTACGCCTGCACGCTCTCCTTCGCGACGTCGGGCGTCATGCCGCCGTGCTCCGTCTCCCTCGTCCGTATCTTCGTGAGCACGGGGGTGTTGACGAAGTCTCCCGCGACGATAGCCTGACCCACCGTGAGACCCGGCAGGTCGCGCAGCAGGTCCTCGCCGGCAGCTTCTACGCTGCGTGCGATGGTCTCCTGGTCGATGCCGTTACGCACCTTCATGATGATGGAGCTGTTGCACTGCGACAGCACGTCCTCGTCGAGACGTGAAGGTCGCTGGCTGATTATGCAGAGACCTACGCCGAACTTCCGTCCCTCGCGCGCTATCTCCTGCAGCAGGTCGCGGGTCTGGAGTTCGCGGTCGACGGGTGCGAAGTTGTGGGCTTCTTCGATGAAGATGGTGACGGGTACCTGGATGAGCTGCGACTCGCCCTGCGGCTGGTAGCTGTCGCGTCCCTGCTGCCGGCGAACCGCGAGCTTCCGGCTCTCGAGGATCCTCTTGGTGAAGTACCAGAGTATGAGGTTCCGTTCGAGCTCGTCGGCTCCCGTCGGGAACTCGATGACGTTGCACTTGCCGGGTTCACATAGCTCCTCTATCTGGGTCTCGGTGTCGGTCTCCAGGCAGATGAAGTCGTTGAGCATGCCGAGACGCCAGGCGAGGTTGTCGTCGACGTTGTTGCCTTCGCTCAGTCGGTCGATGATGTCGTCGACGCTGTAGTCCACTCGGACGTCGGTCTTGTACCGGTCGTCGACGTTCCCGTTACCCGTGCTGTCGTCGATGTCGAGGTCGTTCAGCACCTCCCGGAGCCTCTCGCGCTGGACGTTCGTGGGCTCCTGGCTGAACGCGACCTCGAAGTCCTCTATCTCGAGGTTGGAGATCTTGATGCGGGGTTCCTCGATGAGGTTGAACCTGTCTCCGTACTCGTCGTCCTCCGCGAGCGTGAAGTACTCGCCGTGTATGTCGAAGACGACGCTGGTGCCGCGGTTGCCGGGCTTCACCATCTCCTCGAGGATAACTCCGACGGTGTACGACTTGCCGGCGCCGGTCGACGCCAGCACCCCGAGATGCTTGGTCGCTATCTCGTCCATGTCGACGAACACCCGGACCTCGCTCTCCGGCCGGTTGAGCACGTGTCCCACGTGCAGGATACCCTGTCTCTCGGTAGGCGTCAGTATCTCGGCGAGGAGTTCGTCGTGTGCGTAGTAGACGTCCTGACCTATCTCGGGTGGACTCCTGAGGTTCCGGAAGCCGTCGTAGTCGCGGTCGTAGAAACCGAGCACGTTCGCGGTGACCTCGTATCCGCGGTTGCTGTTCAACACAGCCATCGCCTCGCCGTCGATGTGGGCCTCGAGCATGCTGACGACGTCTGTCTCCTCGGTCTGGAGCCTGTCGCGCTTCGTCACCCTGCTGAGTATCTTCGAGTCATCGTCGGGTTCGTAGTAGACGAACTCACCTACCTTCAGCCTGTTCGCGTCAGCGGTCACGAACTTGAAGGCGTCCTCCGTCTGTCCCGGCCCAAGGGCCCAACCTGAAAGGTCCTTCATCCGTCTCCCTCCTACATACCGATTGATTGTAGATAAATCCCCCGCCGAGTCGGGGGTGTGGAGCGGGTTCGACGTATACTTCGGGCTGGAGCCGGAAAGGGGTGTACGATGGCGGAGCCCGACCTCGGACGTATAGAGCGTCAAGGCTGGGGGGTAGCGGCCGCAGTAACGGTGTCCGTCGTGGGCGTCATCTGGCTCGCGACCTCCGGCAGACTGCCTCCAGAAGCCGTGCCAGAGGTGTCGGACGACTTCCTGGATGCCACCCCTCACGTCAACGCGGCGTTCGTGTCGACGGCGGTGGCGACGCTCGCGGTGGGATACCACGCGGCTAGAAGGCGGCAGATACGGAGACACGCGGCGTCGATGGCCGTCACTGCGGCGTTGTTCTTCGGCTTCCTCTCGCTGTACCTACTCCGACTGGCGAACGAAGGGCTAACGGAGTTCCAGGGACCCGAAACAGTCTACAGCTACGTCTATCTGCCGGTGCTCGTGGTGCACATGGTGCTCGCCGGAGTCGCCGTGCCCCTCGTGGTCTTCGCTCTCTACGTCGGGGTCCGGGCTCAGGTCGACTCCGTCGGAGACAGCTCCCATCCCCGCGTGGGACGTGTCGCGGTGCCTCTCTGGGGGGTGAGCTTCGTGCTCGGCGACGTGGTCTACCTGCTCCTGCATCACGTGTACTGATTCGGCCCTGGTCCGCCGGCCGAGACCGGCCGAGACCGGCTGACGGAACCGTAACTCGCTGGGACTTCCACGTACGATGGGTGTACTCCGGAGATTCTTGCCTCATCTACCTCCGTTTATATCCCTGGAGGGCAACGGCTTGCTCATGAAGGAGAGTACGCGACGTGACTTCATACGTACCACGGCGGTAGCGGGAGGCATCGGTGTTGCGGGCTGCGTCCACGATGGAGGGCCAGAGGAAGACGAGAGCCCGGGAGACAACGACACCGGGGGAGACGAAGGAGAGCCGCAGGAGTCCGCGGCCTACGAGGTGTGGGCGCTCGACCAGGGCACCGACCTCGTCCACGTATACGACGCCGACGAGCAGCACTCACTCACGAAGGCCGAGACCCTCGACTTGAGGGAGTACGTCGACGCCGACGGCGTCACACCGCACATGATAGACTACAGCAGCGACTACGAGTACGCCGCCGTCGCCTGCACCGGAGGCGCCAGCGTCGTGATAGTCCGCACCGAGGACAGAGAGGTCGTCGAGGTTCTGGAGACGGGTCCCGCCAGCCACTTCGCGTCGTTCGCGCCGGACGACAGCTTCCTGCAGGTCGACGTCATCGGCGAGGGCGCGATAAAACGGGTCGACGCCGACCTCGACAGCGAGGAGTTCGAACTTCTGGACGACGAGATAGATACCAACGCGCTCCACGAATCCTTCGACGGCAGCGACCCCGTCTGCCACCAGTACACCGGCGGTGGATACAGCTACCACACCCTCGGACCCAGCTACCACGACGGCGGCGTCGTGGTAGTCGACACCGAGGCGTTCGAGGTGGAGAAGTTCTGGACCCACGACGAGCTGCCGGCGAACTGCGGAACCATCCCCCATCCGACGGAGGACAAGTTCTACATGACCGCCGGCCTGCCGTCGAACCCCGAGGAGGATGAGGAGGGCGTAGGCGAGTACTACGTCCTCGACACCACCGAACACGAGCTCGTCGCCAGCGGGGACACCGGAGGCATAGACGCACACGGATTCTGGTTCCCGCCGGGCAAGGACGAGCTCTGGGCGCTGAACCGCGAGACCAACGACGGCGTCGTCATCGACCCAGAGACCGACGAGGTCGTCGAGGAGATAGACAGCTTCGCACCCGAAGACGAACCCGGAACCGAGAAACCCGACATCATGTGGAGCAGCCCCGACGGAGAGAAGATGTACGTCACTCTGAGGGGACCCAACCCCCAGAGCGCCACCCACGTCGCCGAAGGAGACACCCCGGGCTTCTCCGTACTAGACGTCGACAGCCGCGAGGTCGAACAGGTGGTGCAGCCCGACGAGGGCAACGACGCCAGCGACTTCCACGGCATCGGCGTCGTGCCGCGGGAGCTCGACGGCGAGTACACCTCGCCTGCCTGGTAGACTGCTTCCCGAAGACCTTTCGACGGCCGACGAGTAGGGTTCCACGATGAAACGAAGGAGATTCGTATCGACGGTAGCGGCGTCGACCGCGGCCGCGGCGACCGGATGCCTCCACGGCGACGGGGCCTCGGACGGAGAGTCCGGCGACGAAGGCGACGGTGCCGGCGTTCGGGGGCGGGAGATACCCGGCATCGGGGACCCGCCCGACGGGGTCTACCATCCGACCCACAGCGACCCGATGGAGATGGTCGGGACTGGGACTGCAGGTGACTACGAGGTCTCGGTCATGTACTCGCTTCCACATCGGTTCTGGACGGTGACCGGCAGACGAACCGAGCGGGTGGATCCGACCGCGGAGGACGACCTACACCTGATGTTCGTCGTCAGCGACGAAGAGTCGGGCAGCGTCCTCCCAAGCGACATGGGTGTCTCCGTCGAGGTATCGAAGGATGGCGAGACCGTCTACGACAGGAGCCCATGGACGATGATAAGCCAGAAGATGAGTTTCCACTTCGGCGACAACGTACCCCTAAACGGCGACGGAGAGTACGAGGTGGATGTGTCCCTCGGAGGGCTAGGCGACGTCGACAGAACGGGTGAGCTCGGCGACAGGTTCCTCGACGGCGCTGAGACCGACTTCACGCTGGAGTTCCGGGAAGACACCGTCCGGGAGATGTCAAGGGACGTCAGGTACTTCCCCGAGGACAGGTGGGGCGCTGCGGAGGCACTGCCGCCGATGGGTGGGATGGAGGACGGAGGGATGCAGATGGACGAAGATGGCGGTATGGACGGCGGTGGGATGCCCTACTCCCGAGCACCTCCGGAGGAGGAGCTGCCTGGGGAGATGCTGGGTACTCCGAGGGAGGACGACGCGGTCTTCGTGGTCTCATACGTATCTGGGCCGTCGCGGTTCGCCGACGGAGACTACCTCCTCGTTTCCCCGAGGACGCCCTACAACCGCTGCGTCCTGCCAGCCATGGCTCTCGAGCTGTCGAACGGGGAGTCCCTCTCGGCGACGCTGGACTCCGAGACGGGACTACACTACGGAGCCGAGGTCGAGGACGTCGGTCCCGAGAGAGACGTCGAGATAGAGGTGGTGACCCCGCCCCAGGTCTCCCGCCACATGGGATACGAGACGGCTTTCCTGAAGATGGACTCCGTCGACGTCGAAGCTTCGGCACAGGAGGGATAGCAGATGCGTCGCACCACCTGTATCGCGGTTCTCGTCTGCGTCGGGGCTGTGTTCGCTCTGTCTCTAGCCCCTCCGGTCTCGGCTGGGGATGTCCCGACCATAATGCAGCTGAGTCCCTCCGAGGAGAACGTCACCGCGGGCGACGAGTTCGAGGTCGACCTCGTCCTGACGAGCGACGGAGGCGGCTACGGGGACGTCGAGGTCAGGTCCGTCGACGCCACGTTGAGCTACGGAGAAGGGGTCACCGTCGAAGACGTCAGGTACGGCAGCTGGTTCGAGGACGGCGACGTTGCTCCGGAGCGCAGCCACACGGTGGACGCCGACGCGCGCGAGGTGAGGTTCGAGCAGTCTCTGGAGTCGGGCGACACAGGAATGGTGGAGACCTACGCCCCCGTCGTCTTCGTCGCTGACACGGACTTCGACGGCAAGGTAGCTCTCGAGGTGTCGGAGCTGAACGTGACGTTGACAGACGGAAATGAGATGCCGGCAGTCCCTCACTCTGACTCGGTCGAAGTACGTTCCGCCGAAGACGACGGTCTGCCGATGGCGGGGTTCGGCGTGGTCGCCGCCCTCACCGCTTCTCTGGCGGTCTCGGTCCGCCGACTGCGTGGACAGCACAGGCTGCGAAGGTAGATACAGACGGCTACGGCAAACCTTTTCGTCCGCCTCGTCCAACCTCCGCCACCATGGTAGATCTCGATCCCTGGGGTTCGGCGTCGGTGGAGGACTACTCCAAGCTGTTCGAGGAGTTCGGCATCGACGAGTTCGACGCCGACGCTGTTCCGGAGCCCATGGACCTGATGCGCCGCGGCATCATCTTCGGGGAGCGCGACTACGACCTCGTCACCGACGCGATGGAGAAGGGACGTGAGTACGCCGCGCTGTCGGGCTTCATGCCCTCCGGCCCCCTCCACGTCGGACACATGATGGTCTTCAGGGAGCTCATCTGGCACCAGAGACACGGTGCCGACACCTACTTCGTGATAGCGGACCTCGAAGCCCACAGCGCCCGAGGTGTGTCGTGGGAGGAGTGCGAGAGCTACGCCGAGGACTACGTCGCCTCCCTGCTGGCGCTCGGCTTCGACCCCGAAGAGGGAACGGTCTACCGGCAGAGCCAGAACGACCGACTGCGTCAGCTGGCTTTCGAGCTGTCGGAGCAGACGAACCACAACGAGATGAACGCCATCTACGGATTCGACGGCGAGACCAACCTCGGACACGTCAACAGCACGCTGACGCAGGCCGCCGACATCCTGTACCCCCAGCTCGACGGACCGAAGCCCACCGTCATCCCCGTCGGCCCCGACCAGGACCCCCACCTCCGGCTCACCCGGGGGCTCGCACGACGGATGCGGATGTTCGGCGTAACAGAGGCGTACGCGTCGTTCGAGCTGTCGGAGGAGGAACGAGAGGTGGTCACCGATGCGCTGGAGGTGTTCGGCGGCGAGGCGACGGCGCGCGACGTCGCAGGCCGCCTCAGGGAGAGCCACGGCGGAGACGAGGAGTTGCTGGAGAAGCTCGACAGCGCGGGCGACGAGGAGCTGGAGCCCCGTGTCCGCGTGCTGTCGCGGGACGCACCCGAGGACGCGTTCGACGACGTCGTCGACCACCTGCGGTCGCGGTTCGACGTCGAGGTGTACGGCGAACACGTCGACGTCTACGGCGCAGGCTACGAGGAGGTCAACGAGGTCGCGCGCGACGTCGAGGTAGGCCACGGAGGCTACGGCTTCTACCCCCCATCGTCCATCTACCACAGGTTCCAGACCGGCCTGACGGGCGGCAAGATGTCTTCGAGCGTCGAGGACAGCCACGTCGCGTTGACGGACTCTCCCGAGGACGGCTACAGCAAGGTGAAGTCCGCGGAGACCGGTGGACGGGAGACGGCTGAGGAGCAGCGGGAGCTAGGCGGCTTACCCGACGAGTGCCCGGTGTACGAGCTTTACGCGTACTCGCTGGCGAGAGACGACGAACACGCGAAGACGGTGTACGACGAGTGCCTCGGCGGCGACCGTCTCTGCGGAGGCTGCAAGGAGGAGGCGGCGGTGCTGATGCAGGAGTTCCTAGAACAGCACCACGAGGAGAGGGAGAAGCACCTCGACACGGCAGCCGACCTGCTCGACTGATTCCTTCCCCCACCCCAACCTCTTGGCCGGTTTCTACTCGTCGACCGCGAGCAGGTCGACGTCGGTCTCCGGCAGCACTCCCTCTCGCCCGCCTCGTTCGAACAGCTCCTCTACGGCGGCTACTCCATCGTCTCCGAGGTCGACTGTGTAGTCGTTGACGTAGCTGTCGACGTGTCGATGGAGGACGTCCTCATCCATCTCTTGGGCGTGCATACGGACGTACTCCTTCGACGCGTCCGGGTGGTCGAACGCGTGTTCGACGCTGTTCCGGAGCGCGCTTTCGATCTCGGCTGCGCCCTCGACGCCCCTGCGGACGGCTATACACCCCAGCGGCACCGGCAGCCCGGTCTCTCCCTCCCACCACTCTCCGAGATCCAGCACACGGGTGAGGCCGTACT
>CAZXNG010000024.1:0-10209 GCA_964642065.1 uncultured Halobacteriales archaeon | reverse complement strand
AGTTCACCTCCCAGCTGTATCCGACGCCGCCGTCGGTGTACTCGCGGTCGATGCCGGTGGTGGAGCCTACGAGGTCTCCGGTCGCGGGGTCGTGTGCGCTCAGGGTTATCTCGCTGCCCCAGTCTATCCTTATCTCGTACCACTCGCCGACGTTCATCGGCACGCTGCTGTTCCACGACATGAACTCCCCTGTTCCGTCGTCGAACTTGTCGAGACGTAGCTCGTCGTTCGAGGGGTTGACGCGCGCGCGGTACCTGTCCTGTCCCGCGTCGTCCTGTACGCCGAACGAGTACTCGCCCGCGCCACCCTCGGACCTGAACACGAACTTCACCCGGTCTCCCTGTGTCGGGTAGTTCGGCAGTCCGTCGCCTGGCATGGAGTAGAGCTCGCTGCCGGAGCTGTCGACGCGGAGGGCGCACTCGTTGGTGTCGTAGGTCGTGGTGTCCTGGGAGACGAAGCTGTCGAGGTCTCCGCGGTAGTTCTTGTCGCTGAGCACGCAGCCGACGCCCTCGGCTTCGACGTCGACGTGGTAGCCTGCGTTGCTGTAGGTGGTTCCCCACGAACTGTGGGTGCCTCGGTCGCTCCAGTGGCCGATGCCCCCGCTGTTGTGTCTGTCGGCGAACCCCTCGAGCGTGGCTCTGTGGCTTCCGGCGGGGTCGTAGAGGTCGGCGCGGATATAGTTGTCGGCGGTGCCGTTCTCGCTGTCGAAGTCTATCTCCCATGTGAAGACGTTCCCGTCGTCCCGCTCCACCCACTCGGTGGAGCTGATGGAGGTGACATCGGAGTCGACGACGTCGTAGCTCCCCCCGATGCCGCCGGTGTACTCCCGAAGCTCGATGGGTACGTCGTAGCTTCCTTCGCCCGTGTCGTCCCAGGCTTCGACGTAGACGCCGTAGAACTCGTTCTCGTTCTCCGCGGCGAAGATGAACATGAGGTCGGTTCCGCGGTAGTGAGCCTCGCGGTAGGTGATGTTGTCTCCGCGTTTCGGGTAGTAGTTGATCTCCTGGCTCTGGCCGGCGTCTCCGGCGCCGGGCATAGAGAAGATCCAGCTCTCGCCGCCGCTCCAGTCCGCACCCTCGAAGAACAGCGCGCAGTCGTCGTCCGGAACGTCGGGTTCCTCACCTCCGTTCGACGTCCGGAGCTCGAAGTCACCGGCGGCGCCTCCACCGAGGTAGTAGTAGCCGTCGAGAGGCTGCTGGTTCAGGCCGTTCGCGTCGCTGCAGCTCGGCCAGCTGAAGTCGACGACGGTGGTCTCGAACTTCTGGTCGGCGCTGCCGAAGGTCTCGTGGGTCTTCTCGTCCTCGTGGTCGAACCCGCTGAACAGCTGCGGTTGATCGAGCTGTACGTCGTCCCAGTAGGACGAGGCGGAGGAGCCGTCGTAGACGGTGTAGCCGACCCCTCCGTCGTCGAACCTCCCGTCGTCCGCGGTGAAGCCGCCCAGCCGGCTGCCGACGTCGTCGTAGACGCTGACGTTGATGGTCTCTCCCGCGGTGGCTCCGCCCCAGTCGATCTCCACCTCGTGCCACGATCCTGCGGCGAAGTTGACGTTCGTGGACGCGACCTGCACCCTTCCGCCGCCCTCCCACCTCTCGAGCACCAGGTCGTCGTTCGCGACGTCCTTCCGGAGGGCGTAGCCGTTCTCCACGCTCTGTACGCCGAAGTGAAACGCTGCGTCGGCACCGGTGCCCTCCGGCCGGTAGTTGTACCTGATGCGTTCGCCGCGGGAGGGGTAGTCGCCGAGCCCCGACGTCGACACCATGGTCGTGTTCGCGGTGTCTCCGAGGAGCGCGCAGTCGCTGCCGCCCGACGTCACCGCGGACTGGCTCTCGAAGTTCGCGGTGGCGCCGTCGTAGCTGTCGCCCTCTATCGAGCAGCCTTCGCCGCTGGCTTCGACGTCGACGTGGTAGCCGGCGTTGCTGTACGTGGCCCCGGAGGAGGTGTGGGTGCCGCGGTCGCTCCAGTGGCCGACGCCGCCTCGTCCGTACTCGCTGTCGCTACCCGTCATGTAGAACGCCGTCGTGCCGTCCGGGCGCGTCGCCTCGACGTCGATGTCTCCGTCCGTTACGCTGTGCCAGTGGACCTCGTAGGTCCAGATGGCTCCGTCGTCGCGGTCTATCCACTCGTTGTCGTTCATCGTGAAGCTGTCGCTCGCGAGCGTGGTGTAGCTGCCTCCGATGCCGCCCGTGTACTTCCTTAGCTCGACGGGTACGGTGTAGTCTCCGTCGGTGTCCGACCAGGCTTCGACGTAGACGCCGTAGAACTCGTTCTCGTTCTGGGCGCCGAAGACGAACATCAGGTCTGTGCCGCGGAAGTACGCCTCGCGGTAGGTGATGGTGTCGCCGGGTGCGGGGTAGTAGTCGAGGGTCTCGGCGTTGGCTCCGTCGGGCATCGAGAAGATCCAGCTCTCGCCGCCGCTCCAGTCCGCACCCTCGAAGAACAGCGCGCAGTCGTCGTCCGGAACGTCGGGTTCCTCACCTCCGTTCGACGTCCGGAGCTCGAAGTCACCGGCGGCGCCTCCACCGAGGTAGTAGTAGCCGTCGAGAGGCTGCTGGTTCAGGCCGTTCGCGTCGCTGCAGCTCGGCCAGCTGAAGTCGACGACGTTCCGCCGGTAGCTGTCGTCCGCCCCTCCGAAGTCCTCGACCCCGACGGGCACGTACTCGGGGTCGTCGGTGTCGGCGAAGTTGTCGACGAGCAGGTAGGGTGGTCGGTCGACCTCGTCGGGGTAGCCGTACTCGAAGTCGTCGAGGAAGGTGAACGCGTTCGCGATGTCGGGGCCGAGGAACTCGTTCCTGTTCCAGTCGAAGAACACCGTCGCGTAGGTCTCGACGCCGTCAGCTCCCTCGGCGTGGACGTCCATCTCGTACTCGCCGCCGGGCGCGACGTCGCCCCGCACGTAGGTGCGGTCCTCGTGTCCCTCCTGTCCGAACAGCTCGACGCGGTCGTAGACCTCTCCCCTGGTCTTTCCGTCGACGGTGACGCGGTCCCAGAGGTGGGCGTAGCTGTAGGTCGAGCCCGCGTTAGCCTTGCCGAAGCCGATGCCTCCGGAGTCGAAGCTGTCGTCGTACGCCCGTATCGTAGTGGTGTCGGACCTGTCGGCCCCGTTGGTGAACGTGACCTCGATGGCGCCGACGTCACCGTGTCCGGTCCCCCAGTCTACCTCTATCTGGTGGAACTGGCCCGACGGGACGTCGGGGTTGGCGCTGGCGATGACCTCCTCCGTGCCACCGACGCTGCGGTAGAGGGCGAGCGACGGCGAGTTGGTGTCGTCTATCCTTACGAGGTAGTAGTTGTCGGCGTCCTGTCTGCCGAAGTAGAAGTCGCCGTAGTCGTTTCCGCTGCGGTGGACGTACTGCCGGTACTCGATACGCTCTCCCCTGACGGGGTAGCGGGGAAGCGTCGAGGTCTGTTCTCCGTCGGATGCGTCGGGGTCGGAGAATATGGCTTTGTAGGCGTCGGCGTCGGTGCGGAGGAAGCACTCTCCCGAGGGCTGGTAGTTGTCGACGCCTCCCCCGTTGTCCTCGTGGAAGTCGCCGTCGGCTCCGCTTATGACGCCGTCGGGGTAGAAGTACTCGTCGAGCTGGGTGACGCCCTGGTTCCTGCAGTCGGGGTAGGCCCAGTTGAAGTCGACGACCGTCTGACGCGGCTCGACGTCGTTCAGGTCGGCTACCTCGACGCCGCTGACCCAGGTGTCGCGGTTGTCGGCGAAGACGAAGTCGAACTCCTCGCTGTCGGCGTACGCGGAGTTGACGTTGACGGTGTAGTCGACGACCTGTCCGGAGCCGACGTCGCCGCGTGGCTCCGCCGGTGACGCGCCTTCAGTCGCCGCCACCCTCATCGCGGTGGGTCCGGCCTTCGCGAACGTCGGGACGTCGACCCTCTCGCCGGTGTTGCAGGGCGCGGTGCAGCCTTCGAGGTCGTACCGCTCCCAGTCCTCGAGGAAGTCGTTCTTGTTCCAGTCTATCCAGACGGAGACGTTGACGTCGGTGCTGCCTTCCACGTCGACCGCGAGAGGTAGCTCCTCCGCGGGTGCGACGTGGGCTATCTCGCCGGTGTGGTCCTGGTACCCCGCGGTGTCGGCGGTTCCCGAGGTGTGGTCGAGGTTCGCTAGCCTGACGCGACCCACGTGTACCGCGGTGTCGTCGGCCTCGACGGCGTCGTACCTCGCGCGGTTCGCTGGTCCGAAGTCGACGGAGTAGTCGAGCACCTCGCCGCCGTCCACGTCGTCGTAGAACCCCGTCGGCGGGTCTGCTCCCCTCTGTATCAGCCGGAGGAGAGGGGTGCCCTGGTCCTGGTTCTCGGGGGGTTCGACCACGTCGGCGACCGTACATCCTTCGTCGCTGCAGTCTCCGAGGTCGTACACCTCGCTGTCGTTCACCATCTGGTCCTCGTTCCAGTCTATCCACGCCTGCGTGTACTGGTCGCTGGCCTCGTTCATCCCAGCCGTGGATATCAGCTCGTACTCCCCACCCGGTGCGACTCCTGGGCCGCGGTAGGTGTAGTCGGCGTAACCCTGCTCGGACCTGCCGGAGCGGTGGTCGAGACTCCCGAACTCGACGCGGTCTACCCACTCGTCGGTGTTGTCGGCGCTGGGTCTGTCGTAGTTCACCGTGGTCTTCGCGCGAGAGTAGCACTCGGACTTCCAGCCTGCGCCGAGCAGCTGCACCGACATCGATACGTCGCGCGCGTCTATCTGCGACACCTGCATCGTATGTGCGCGCGCCCGAACCTGGTCGAGGTACGCGGAGTCGGCACGGAACTCGAGCTTCTCGTCTCCGAACTCGCGCTGGAGGCGCTGGCTGTAGTGGCCTCCGCTCTCGTAGACCTCCGCGGTGTCGAGCTCGACGTAGTTGGTGTCCATGTAGCTGAAGTAGATGGTGGCGTTGCCGACCTCCAGCGGACGTGCGTTCGTGCCGCCGATGTCGACGTGGAAACGCGCGGCGTCGACGTCTTCGTCGGCGAGCAGCCGCGGCACCGGCAGATCCTTGTAGAACACTAGCTCCTGCGCCTGCGCCTGCTGCATGTCTGCCTTTATCAGAGGCTGGCTGCCGACGGCCGTGGTGCCCTCCTCCGAAGTCATCTCGAAGTTCTGTCCGCTGAACTCGCTGGCCTCCATGCAGAAGCCGCCGGAGGGGCCCGGTATCCCCATCGCGAACGCGGCACCGGAGACCCAGATGGTGGCAGCCGCGACGCCGAAGGCTATCAGAGATAGGGAGAAGGCGGAGGCGAACCTTGATTTGTCTGTACCCATCTATCCGTCCTGGCGATGCAGGAGCCTCACGTGTCAGCGCTCCGCGACTGACCGACCCTCCCACACCTCTGGTCTCCGTCGTCTTTCGGAGGCGGACTGTAAAAACCCTCTTATAGAGGATGGCGACCGTCATAATCTTACGGGGAGCAGGCCCATCAGAGACGGATTTAGCTCGACGCAGTCCAAATATATATAGTGTAGACGGACGTATCTACGACACTCTGATGTCGGGTTCCTCCAGGTATAGATGGAAGTTATTCCTCGTCGTCTTCGTCGGAGTCGCAGTTCTAGCACCTCTGTTCACCTCCGCGTCGCCCCTGCTCCCCGACGGAACGGGTGACGTCGATATCTACGAGTCCGGTGTCGAGGGACTCGTCTACGAGACGGCGGACGCCGACCACTACACCCAGGGCTACTGCCAGCTTCTGCCGTGCAACTTCCCCGAAGGAGACGCCAACGAACCCCGCGACCCACGCCGCCTCGGAGGCTTCGTCTTCGGAACCGACTACCTCGCGGGACACGACGACTACGCCGAGAACTTCTACTACCCCCACGGACAGGACCAGGACGGCTTCTACTGGCACACCGCCAGCGACTACGACGACAGGACCGCGGAGGTAGGTATGGACCGCGTCAGGGCGTTCAACCCTATCTTCTACCGCGGCGGCATCGAAGGCAGCGACGGCGACCAGTACAACATGTTCATGGAGGCGCGGAGCGCCCGAATCAGCTACAACGGCAACAGCTGCGCCGACAGCCAGTACACCGAGGAAGGCGGAGAGAACGCGACTGCGCCCCACAGCTTCCAGCACTGCGACGTCTACATGTGGACGCCGGAGCTCGCGTTCCGGTACGTTACCGCGACCACCTACGGGCTCTCGTTCGACATGGAGAAGTACTGGGTCGTGAGTCCAGAGGACGACTGGTGCCGCACCAGCCTGAACCAGCACTGCCTGGCGACGGCGGGCGACAACAACGCCGACGCCCGGATGACGAGGGGCTTCATCAGGGGATACTGGTTCCTGCTGAACGACAAGGCCACGTTGAACGACGCCGTCTTCCGGATAGACGAAGGAACCGAGGAGTTCCCCCTCGAGTGGAGCTGCGACGACCGCGCCAGCGACCACACGCACAACAGGAACGGTCTCCCGGGCTGCTACTGAAGCCGCCGAACGTCCCGGGTTCCGGAGCGAATAAACTCGGTTCAACCCATCCACTGAACCAAGCCGCTTAAGTGTTGTGGGCGGCAGTCTGTACCATGGATTTTGGCCTGACCGACGAACAGGAGCAGCTCAAGGACGAGGTACGCAGGTTCGCCGAGAACGAAGTCAAGCCCGTGGCCACCGAGTACGACGAGGAGGAGGAGTACCCTTGGGACGTCATGGACAAGGCGACGGAGATGGGGCTCCGCGGCGCCACCATCCCCGTCGATTACGGCGGCGCAGGATACGGAGCCGTCGACAGCGTACTGATGGCGGAGGAGCTGTTCGCAGCAGACCCCGGCATCGCGCTCTGCATCCTCGCGTCGTCGTTCGGCTGCGAGGCCATCATGGAGGCCGGTACGGAGGACCAGAAGGAACGGTTCCTCGAACCCGTCGCCAAGGGTGAGGCCATCAGCGGCGCCGCCATCAGCGAACCCGACGTCGGCAGCGACGTCTCCTCGATATCGACCGAGGCGGAGAAGGACGGCGACGAGTACGTCATCAACGGCAACAAGATGTGGATCACGAACGGAACCGTCGGCGACTTCTTCGTCGTGCTCTGCCGCACCGACCCCGACGCCGAGGACCGGTACATGGGCTTCAGCCAGATAGTCGTCGAGAGCGACCGCGACGGCTTCAGCAGCGAGAAGATAACGGGGAAGATGGGCATCCGCGCAAGCGACACCGCGGAGCTCATCCTCGACGACGTCCGCGTCCCCGAGGAGAACCTCATCGGCAACGAGGGCATGGGCTTCTACCAGCAGATGAACTTCTTCGACGCAACCCGCACCGGAGTCGCGGCGCAGGGCGTCGGCATCGCGAAGGGCGCGTTCGAACGCGCGCTCGACTACGCGCAGGAGCGCGAGCAGTTCGGACAGCCCATCGGCGACTTCCAGGCGATACAGCACAAGCTCGCCGACATGCACACCCGCACCGAAGCCGCCCGTCTGATGACGCTGAAGAGCGCGTGGAGCGTCGACGAGGGCGGCGCACCCGACGCGAAGCTGGCGTCGATGGCGAAGGAGTACTCCTCGCGCGTAGCCGTCGACGTCGCGAACGAGGCCGTGCAGATACACGGGGGCGCCGGCTACGTCAACGACTTCGACGTCGAGCGGCTGTACAGGGACGCGAAGATAACCCAGATATACGAGGGTACGACGGAGATACAGAAGCTCATCATAGCCCGCCAGCTGATGGGCAAGGGCTTCTAGAGCCGTAGAGCTCGTCCGGAGCCGGCTAGAAAACAGGTTCTCCCGATTTCAGAGGCCGGTCGCTTCGCTCCACTGTTCGTCGAACTCCCTCTGGACCTCGCTCGCGAACTCGGGGTCCTTGAGGTCTATCATCGCCAAGACCTTGTCGGGAGCCAGCGGGTTGGTGACCTCGACGCAGATCTCGATGTTGTCGATGACGTTGAAGGTGCCGTAGAGGTCGGGGAGGGTTCGGACGTCGAACCTGGAGTTCTCGGTGATGACCTCGGCGTACCTGTTCTGGACGTCGGCGCCGAGCTTGTCGACGACGTCGGGGCTGACGAGCATCCTGACCTCGACGCCCTCGTCTACCGCCTCCAGCAGGGCGTCGAGCACGCTGTCGCCGACGGTGTCGGGGTCGAGCTGCGGCGACAGGTCGCCTACGACGATGCTGATACCGTCGCGTGCGCTGTCGATGCGTTCGAGCAGGAGGTCGACGCTCTCCTCCGCCCCGACGGCGGCGGTCCAGAACCTGTCTTCGACGGGTTCGTTGCTCTCGAGCCGTTGCTGGAGGTCGTCGGCGATGTCCTCGTACCTCTCCATCTCCTGCTCTAGCTCGCGTTTCTTGTCGTCGACGAGCCGCTCGAGCGCGGTCTCCGGCTCGACGGCGACGTACTTCTTCGGCCGGCTGCTCTCCTGGCTCCTGACGAGGCTGTGTTTCTCGAGGCTGCCGAGCACGTCGTACACCCGTCCCATCGGTACGTCGCTCGCCAGCGACAGCTCCTTCGCGGTCGCCGACCCTGCGGTGAGGAGCGCGCGGTAGACCCGGGCCTCGTAGTCCGAGAGCCCGAGGTCGTTCAAGGTGGCCATGGCGGTGTCTTCTCGCCGGAACTGTATAAACTATGCGTAAGTTGAACGTGTAACCAGGTTGGCGGTGTTCAAATCGAGGGGGGACCCGGCCACGACGACCGCATCCCCGTCCACGTCCGTGGAAACAGAGACCTCTGCTGGAAGCGCGGCGTCTCTACCGGCAGCTAGAACGCTCGTCTACCTATACTTCACCCTGAATTACCCCCAAGCTTTCCACCTATTCATGTAGCACCGCTACATATGTGTTGTTAGAACGTCCATCGTATGGACACACCGGGAGAGTCAACATGACACAGAGACGGGCGGAGGAGGCCGGTGACGTGGTTCGAGCCCGCTGCCCCAGCTGCGGGAACGAGTCCGACGGAGACGGTCTCGACGTCGTCGAGATAGACCGCTCCGTCGTGGGAGAGCAGATCAGGACGACCTCGGGAGTGGTCTGCGGCGCATGCGGCGCCATCGTCGGAGTCTACTCCGACTACCACCGCACCGACCTCGTGGAAGGCGGCAGTGAGACCTGGCAGCGCGTCCGGAGCGTCGACGAACACTGACGCGCCTACATCGCGACGTGGGTGGCTGGCTCGCCACTAAGCCGAAGGGAAAGATTCAGTCGGCGAGCCGCGCAAACGTACCTCATGACCGCCGCGAAGCTCGTCTGGCCGCCCGCACTCAGGTCGCCGGAGCGGGCCGCCGAGTACTTCTCGTTCGGCGCTGACTACGTCGTAGGCGTCTGCAACGCCAT
This sequence comes from uncultured Halobacteriales archaeon, assembly GCA_964642065.1. Lineage (GTDB taxonomy): Archaea > Halobacteriota > Halobacteria > Halobacteriales > Halorutilaceae > JAQZDA01. Next base: position 963 of record CAZXNG010000024.1, on the reverse strand, counting down.
GGACTGGGACAACGACGGCCTGGAAGACGTCGCCCGCGACGCGAAGCAGGCGATGGAGAGGGGCGACACCGACGTGCCGACGCGGCAGCAGGAGGTCGTCGTCGCGGTGCTCGTCGGCGACGCGGAGTTCTGGTGGCCGATGGGCAAGTGGCTGCCACGTGGCTACGCCCTCCTGATGCGGGGGCTGTCTCACGCCCTCCGCCGTAAGCTGCTGAAGGTCGCGGGAACTTACGCCGGTGGACTTCCCGAGGGAGGGTGGGATGCCGCACGTGAGTTCTACCACGCCTACCCCGGAGTGCGTGACATCGCCGGCGCGCCGAGGTTCAGCGTGCCCGCCGACCACCCGGTCGACGGGGTGCCGGCGACCACGTACGTTGACGGACTGGGTCTCGACGCGTTCGCCCGCCGCACCGTGCTCGGCGACAGCGTGCTCCACGTCGAGTGGTTCGAGTACGTAGCCGACCGCGTCGGAGTCGAGTACGACGAGGGGCTATGCGAGCGTGCGAAGCATCAGTCGCCCGCCTACTTCGCCGGCGTAGACGACGACCTCGACCCCTACGTCCGTCGACTGCAGGCGGCGATGTTCAGCGACAGCGACTGGATACGGGACTTCCACGACCACTACGAGCTACGGTCGATTCTGTTCAGGAGGGCGGCGGAGGGCATCGAGGAGACGGCGGAGGAGCTGGAGGCCTCGCTGGAGTGACGGTGACGTCGGTCGATGTATGCTCCGGGCGGCGGTCACCGCAACGGATTTCCGCTCTCCACACCGCTTCGTCTGTATGAGCCTGGAGACCGAGATACGGGACGCCTGGGAGCAGGACTCCGCCGACGAAGGCCTGCTGGAGGGCTTCCTCGCGGCGCTGAACGAGGGGGACGTCCGCGCCGCGGAGAAGGACGACGGCGAGTGGCTGGCGAACGAGTGGGTGAAGCAGGGCATCCTGCTCTGCTTCGGCGAACTCG
>CAZXNG010000023.1:0-10409 GCA_964642065.1 uncultured Halobacteriales archaeon | reverse complement strand
GACGCTCCAGCCGTGGGCTTCGGCGACCCGTTCGACTATCCGGAGGCCGAACCCAGTCCCCTCGTCGGAGGTGGAGTACCCCACCTCGAACACCTCGTCGCGCACGTCCTCGGGCACCCCGGGTCCGTCGTCCTCGACGTAGAAGCCGTCCTCCGTACCGTCGACCTCCACGGTGACGTCCTCGCCGCCGTGTTCTACGGCGTTGGTCAGGAGATTCTGCAGCATCTGCCTCAGTCGGTCGCGGTCCGCCACCACTGTCTCCGGAACCTCGTCGACCAAGAGGTAGGCGTCCTCAGCTCCGGCGACGTCGACGCGCCAGCACCGTTCGACGGCGGCCTCGAGGTCTATGGGTTCGGTGTCGCCCTTGTCGCGTCCCTCGCGGGCAAGCCAGAGCACGTCCTCGAGGATGCTCTGCATACGGTCTAGCGCGCCCTCGATGTCTTCGTGGTGTTCGGTGCTGCATTCGTCGCGAGCGAGGTCCAGCCTGCCCTTCGCGACGTGAAGTGGGTTCCGGAGGTCGTGGCTGACGACGCTCGCGAACTCCTCGAGCCGTCGGTTCTGCTGCTCCAGCAGCTTCTCGTGTTGCTTCCGTTCGGTGATGTCCTGGAACACCCCTATCATCCGGCTCTCGGAGTTCTCGCGCTCCACGAGCTTGCCGCGGGCCGCTGACCACCTGTAGCCGCCGTCTTCGTGAAGGACCCTGAACTCCGCCTCGTATAGCTCGTCCTCCTGGATGGCGTGCCGAAGCTTCTCCCAGACGTCCTCGCGGTCGTCGGGATGTATCCGTTCGACGAACGCGTCTAGAGAGCCCTCGAACCCCCCGGGCTCGAGACCCATGAACCGCTCCAGAGTCTCGTTCCACGCTACCTCCCCCGTCGAGAGGTTCCACTCCCAGATCCCGGTGTTGGTGCTTTCGAGCGCGAGGTCGAGGCGGTCCCTGGTCTCGCGGAGCTTCCGTTCGCGCTCGCGCGTCTCGGTCACGTCTCGTGTGACGGCTACCACTCCGTCGACCCCGCCGTCGGACTCCAGCGGTGTCATCAGGTACTGGACCACTGCCCGTCCGTGCCCCGGGAACTCCGATTCGACCGCTCCCGTCACCTCGTCCCTCTCGCCGTCGAGGAGTTCGGCGAAGACGTCGCCGTCGTGTCTCTGTTTAACCAGCGGTATCAGGTTGCTCTCGGTGCCCTCGAGCTCGTCCCGCGTAGTCCCGTACCAGTCGGCGAGGTACTCGTTCACCGTCTCGAACCTTCCGTCTTCGTCGTAGATGCACGCCGCCTCCTGCATCGAATGCACCATGTTCCTGTACTTCCGAAGCTCCGCGTCCCGGCGTTCGAGCCGCTGGACACGTCTGAACCCCTCGACAGCGTCCACCACCGCATCCTCTAGCTCCTTCGGCGAACTGTCGTCCTGGGAGATGTAGTCGGTGGCGTCGAGCGAGAGGGCTTCGCTCGCCAAATCCTCGGAGCCGTCGGAGACGTAGAGCACGAACGGCAGACGGGGACGCCTCTCCCTCACCTCCTCCAGCAGGTTCAGGACGTCGACGTCCGGCGGGTCGTGGTCGGCTACGACGCAGTCTACGTCGTCGCGCTCGACGAGCTCGAGCGCTTGCTCGGGGTCGCTCGACGGATGTAGCTCGACCCCGCCGCCTCCCTCGTCGAGACGTGAGACGGCCTCCGGTGGAGACCTCCCTGCGCCGACGTAGACGGCGTGGATCGACCTCTCCATGTAAGTTAGACGGCTGTCGACGGGATAACTTTTGTCGCTCGCGAGGTGGTTCCGCGCCGCGACGGCGCCTCACAGGCTTTAACTCCCGATACCGCGTGGAGTGATACATGGAGATAACCAGCCGCCACCACCTCAGGAGGGATGAAGCCGACGAGATACGGGAGACGCTGGAGGAGAAGCTCGACGTCGACCTGGAAGGCACCGTCGAGGAGATAGAGGTCGACGACGACTACGACCTCCTGCTGGTGGACGGCGACCCCCTCCTCGCGAGGTTCGACGGCGAGGCTTTCGTCACGGTTCAGGGTGCGCTTGAGCTCCAGCCCTCGCGCGGCCTCGTCACCGTCGACGCCGGCGCGGTGGAGTTCGTCACCAACGGCGCCGACGTCATGCGCCCGGGTATCACGGAGGTCGACGACGGCGTGGAGGAGGGCGACCTAGTGGTGGTCGTCGAGGAGAACCACGGGAAGGCGCTGGCGATAGGCAGGGCGCTCGTCGACGCCGACGATATGCTGGGCGACGAGGGCAAGGTGGTGGAGAGCCTCCACCACGTCGGCGACGAGCTCTGGGAGTTCGACGGCTGACTCGGCGGTAGAGGTGGCTCCGACACGAGGGCGGCTGAGACCTCCGATGACGGCTGTCTGACGAAGAGTTAAGGCCGAAGGCTCTCTCCCTTCGTACATGAGTCTGGTGAACAAGCTGCTCGGCGGCGAGAGACAGCACAGCATCAACGAGTACGAGGAGATCGACCTACGGCAGTACGAGGACGAGGTCGTGCCCCAGGAGGTCAACAAGCAGGTGCACATCGCGGAGCTCACGGGTCAGGAGGGCGTCATGGACGTCAAGGACCTCATCTACGACGGCGACATCGTCGTCGCCGACGTCTCCGCGTTCAAGGACAACGAGAGGAAGCTCCAGAACGTGATGGAGGAGTTCCGGATGGTGACGGAGGAGGTCGACGGCGACATCGTCCAGAAGGGCGACGACCAGCTGCTCATCACCCCGCGCGGCGTCGGCATCAGCCGCGAGAAGATAACGCGGTAACGTTCGTTCTCTTCCTGAATCTCTCGGAAGCTCCATCGTACCAACGCAGGCAGCTTGGAGGCGGACTGTTTATGTCCCGCGGCCTCCACAGTTCCCGACGAGGAAACGATGCAATGCGAGATGTGCGGCAAGGAGACCGGGGACCTGAGCGTCGTGCTCGTCGAGGGCAGCGAGCTCGAGGTCTGCAGCGACTGCGAGAGCTTCGGCGAGGTGCTCCACGACGAGGGCGACGACGCGGGTTCCTCGACAGGCTCCTCGTCGGCCAGCGGACCCTCCAGGTCGTCGACCTCCAGCTCCTCCGGCGGCGGAGGCGGGGGAGGCGGGGGAGGTGGCGGTGGTGGACGCCGCGACCCGTTCGAGGAGATGGGTGCGCTCGCAGGCGACTACCCCGAACGCGTCCGAGAGGCGCGGGAGGGCATGGACCTGACGCAGGAGGAGCTCGCCGACCGGCTCAACGAGAAGCAGAGCCTGATTCGGAAGATAGAGCGCGGGGACATGCGGCCGGACGAGGAGGTTCGCGGCAAGCTCGAGAGCACGCTCGAGGTGTCTCTGACGGAGGAGGTCTCCGCGGACGACTGGGAGAGCGAGGGCAGCGGCGACGGATACACGCTCGGCGACATCGTCGAACGGAAGGACTGAACGGATGTTCCTTCTCGTCAACCTGAAGACCTACGAGGCCGGCACCGGAGACGGAGCGCTCGAGGTAGCCGAGGCAGCCGACCGAGTCGCCGAGGAGACCGGGGTTCGCGTCGCGGTGGCACCGCAGGCGGTCGACCTCCGCGGCGTCGCGAAGCGGTGCGAGGCGTTCGGCCAGCACGTCGACTCCGTGAAGTTCGGCAGCAACACCGGCGCGTCGCTCGCGGAGACGGTGGCGGACGCCGGCGCAACGGGTACGTTGATAAACCACTCGGAGCGCCGTGTACGGCTCCACGACCTCGCGGGAGCGATCGACGCAGCCGAACGAGCGGACCTCGAAGCCCTCGTCTGCGCTAACGACGCCGAACAGTGCGCCGCCGCGGCCGCTCTCGAACCCGACTACGTCGCCGTCGAACCCCCCGAGCTCATCGGCACCGGTACACCGGTGTCGCAGGCCGACCCCGACGTCGTACGAGACACCGTGGAGCGCGTCGCCGACGTCGCCGACGTCCCCGTGCTGTGTGGAGCAGGAATCACCAGCGGCGACGACGTCCGCGCCGCCGAAGAGCTCGGCGCCGAAGGCGTGCTGGTGGCGAGCGGCGTCGTGAAGAGCGACGACTCCGAGGAGGCGATGCGGGAGCTCGTGACCTGACTGCGCGTCGGTAGGCTGACGGTAGTTTTTACTGCCGGGCTGGCTATCTACGTCCGATGGACATACTCTCGACGAAGGAGATGTCGCGGAAGGAGATGCTGGAGGTCTTGGACCGCGCCCGTGACGTCGAGCAGGGGGACGCGCTGAAGGGACGGGTGCTCGGCCTGCTGTTCTTCGAGCCGTCGACGCGGACGAAGATGAGCTTCACCAGCGCGATGAAACGGCTGGGCGGCGACGTCGTCGACATGGGCAGCGTGGAGTCGTCGAGCGTGAAGAAGGGTGAGACGCTCGCTGACACCGTCCGCGTCGTCGAGGGGTACGCGGACGCGCTCGTGCTCCGGCATCCGCGGGAGGGTGCGGCGCGGCTGGCGTCGGAGTTCGTCGACGTCCCCGTCATCAACGCCGGCGACGGCGCCGGCCAGCATCCGACGCAGACGCTACTGGACCTGTACACGATGCGGGAGGAGGTCGACGACGACCTCGGCAGCCTCCACGTCGGCGTGATGGGCGACCTGAAGTACGGGAGGACGGTGCACTCGCTGTCGCTGGCGCTCGCGGAGTTCGACTCCGAGCTGACGTTCGTGTCGCCAGAGGAGCTTCGGCTGCCCGAGAACGTCCGTCGGGAGCTCAAGGACGAAGGTGTGGAGTTCCGGGAGACGGAGAACGTCGACGACGTCGTCGAGGAGCTCGACGTGCTGTACGTGACGCGGATCCAGAAGGAACGGTTCCCGGAGGAGCGGGAGTACGAGCGAATCGCCCACAGCTACCGGGTGTCGAGGGAGACGTTCGAGGACGCCGACGACGTCGCGGTGATGCATCCGCTGCCACGGGTAGACGAGATAGACCCCGACCTCGACGGCACGGAGCACGCGCTGTACTTCCGGCAGGCTCACAGCGGAGTCCCCGTCAGGATGGCTATCCTCGACATGGTTCTCGGGGGTGGAGAGTGATGAAGGCGTTCCTGGTGGTGGCTCCTGCGGGAGGTGAAGGTTGATGGAGGAGCTACGCATCCGTCCGATTCGGGACGGAACGGTTATAGATCACATCGAGCGCGGGAGGGCGCTGGAGGTGCTGAGGGTACTGGGAGTAGACTCGTCGACCCGTGACGTCGTCAGCGTTGCGATGAACGTCCCCAGTGAGAAGATGGGGGCGAAGGACGTCGTCAAGGTAGAGGGTCGGGAGATAGGTTCGACGGAGGCGGAGGTGATAGCGTTGATAGCGCCGAGGGCGACGGTGAACGTCGTCAGGGAGTACGACGTCCAGGAGAAGTACTCGGTGTCGATGCCAGAGGGGATAGCAGGGGTTCTGGACTGTCCGAACCCCTCGTGCATCACGAACGGCGGCGAGCCCGTGGAGACGCGGTTCGAGGTCGAGGGGGACGCGGAGCTACGTTGCAGCTACTGCGACGAGGTGCTGGACGACGAGGTCTCGAACTACATATCGTAGGAGGGAGGGAGCCGTGAGAGGTGCGCGTGACATGGAAAGCCTTTTTGTTGTTGTTCGGATACTGACAGTATCCGATGTTCCGCGTCAGCCACGCCTTCGTGGTCGCTCTCCTGCTCACGGTTGCGTTCCTCGGCGCCGTCCAGCCCGGGGCAGCACAGACACGCGAGGAGGTTCGAGGTAGCCCGAGCTTCGAGCTCAGCGCACAGGACAACCGCGTCGCACCCGGCGAGTCCGTGAACCTCGAGATATCGGTGTCCAACGGCGGCGAGATATGGAACGCCGGCCCTCAGGACATGGAGACACGCGTACAGACCGCGAGGAACACCAGATTCGAGGTTCGTGAGAACGGCCTCCACGACGACATAGCACTCAAAAGCGGCTCCGTGCTCCGCGGCACCGTACCCCCGGAAATCATCGAACCCATCTCCTTCCAGCTCGAGTTCGACGAGGACATCGACACCGGCCGATACAACGTACCCATCGACGTCAGCTACGACTGGACCCGGAGGATAACCCGGACCGCGGGAGGGAGCGAGAGCTACCACGAGTTCAGCACGAGCGAGAGGAAGTCCGTCCAGGTCGTCGTGGAAGACGAGGCGAGGTTCCAGCTCGTCGACAGCGACTCCGAAGGCGTCTCCGCGGGAGGCGCGGGGGAGCTCGACCTCGAGGTCGAGAACACCGGCTCCGGCGTCGCCAGGGACGCCGTCCTCCGCGTCACCTCCGGCGGGCCAGGGCTGTTCTTCGGCGGCGTCTCCAGCCCCCGGGAGTCCACCACCGTATCCCTGCCGCAGATGGAGCCGGGAGACACCGAGGAAGTGTCGGTCCGCGTCGGCGCGGAAGCCGACCAGTCGCCCGGAAGCTACCCCGTACAAGCCAACGTCGAGTTCAGGAACGAGGCCGGCGTAGACCGGGTGTCGCGCACCATGAGAGCCTCCGTCCAGGTACGCGGCGAACAGGAGTTCACCGTGTCGGAGATCGAGAGCGGCCTCCGCGTGGGTGACGAGGGAGATCTCGTCGGCAACGTCACCAACGAAGGTCCGGAGGCTGTGGACGACGCGGTTCTGGTGTTCGCGCCACAGGGAGGGAACGTCAACCCCAGCGACACCGACTACGCGCTCGGAGACCTCGAGGTCGGCGAGGAGAGGAGGTTCAGGTACAGCGTGAGCGTCAGCAGCGAGGCGGAGTACGGACCCAAGCAGTCCACGTTCGTCGTCAGGTACAGGAACGAGTTCGACGACCAGCGGGAACAGGACGTCGTAGTCGACTACACCGTCGACCGGAGCCAGGACGAGTTCGACCTCGACTCCGACGTAACTCTCGCACCGGGAGGCTCCGGCGAGGTCGAGGTCGAGATAACCAACCTCAGGGACGAGACTCTGGAGAACGTGCAGGCTAAGATGTTCACCGACAGCCCGCTCTCCAGCGGCGACGACGAAGCCTACGTCGAGTCCATCGGGCCCGGTGAGAACGCGACGCTGGTGTTCGAGATGTCCGCGGCGGCCGGCGCCACACCCAAGAGCTACAGCGCGAGCATGGACTTCAGGTACGACGACGAGAGCGGCGACACAAGGATAAGCGACACCTACCGCGTCCCAGTCACGGTCGAGGAAGGTGGTGAAGGTGGTGGCTTCCCGGTCTTCACCCTCGTGCTTCTCGTGCTGCTGGGTGCCGCCGTCTACGTGAAACGCGAGCCGCTGCGTGAAGCCGTCGAAGGCTGGCTGCCCCTCGGCGGCGACTGATGGAGCAGGAGAGCCCGGAGGCTCCGACGCCGGGTGACGGCGGCGAGAGCGGTGACGACGAGGGGGCGGTGTACGCTCTGTTGGACAGTCTCGACGACGCCGTCGTCCATCGGCCTCTGCTGGTGGTCGGTGTATTCCTCGTGCTGACGCTCTTCTTCGCGGGAGGCATGGGACAGATGTCGACGGAGACCGGTACCGGAGGTTTCACGGAGGACACCCCTGCGTCGGAGGCGTTGGAGGAGGTGAACGACGAGTTCGAACCCGCTTTCGGCGCGGGGTCCGGCTCCACCCAGCTGATACAGCGAGGGGAGAACGTGCTGTCGAAGCAGGGGGTTCTCCGGATGCTGAGGGCGCAGCATCGGCTGGAGAACAGGGAGGGTCTCAGGGTGGAGTCGACGGCTAGCGTCGCACGCACCGTGGCGCGTGCGCTCGACCCGACGGCGACGACGCTGGAGCAGCAAATCCGTGCTGTCGAGGAATCTACACCCGGTCGGGTGCGGGAGGCGGCGCGCGAGGTCGCAGGTAGACCCGGGGTCGGTAGCCTGCTGTCCGACGACCTCAACCTGGAGGAGCCCTACGCGGGAGCCACGATAGGCACCGTCCAGCACCGTCTCCCGGGCTACGACGACACGAACGTCCAGCCGGGTGGCTCGAACCCACTGACCTCGATTCAGGCGGAGGCCGACGACGTCGTCGACTCGGTGGGTGGAGACGTACTGGTGTTCGGAACCGGGGTGCTGGACGGCGAGTTCAGCCAGGTGATAGGCGACTCCCTGCTGATAGTCATCCCGGTCGTGTTCGGCCTGATACTGCTTTTCCTCGTGGTCGCGTACCGCGACGTAATCGACCTCGTGCTCGGTCTCGTGGCGCTCGTGATGACCATCATCTGGACCTTCGGTTTCATGGGATGGACGGGGGTGCCGTTCGACCAGATGATGATAGCGCTGCCGGTGCTGTTGCTCGCAGTCGGCATCGACTTCGGGATACACGCGGTGAACCGGTACAAGGAGGAGCGGTCGAAGGGACTGGGAGCCGTGGACGCGATGGACGCGGCCACCGACCAGCTCGTGGTGGCGTTCTTCATCGTGACCGGCACCGCGGTCATCGGCTTCGGCTCCAACGTCACCAGCGGCCTCGGCCCCATACGTAACTTCGGGGTGGCTACCGCCGCAGGCATGGTGTTCACCTTCCTGATATTCGGGGTGTTCATGCCGTCGGCGAAGCTCTACCTCGACGGAGTACGAGAGGGTTCGTGGATACCGGAGGGTCCTACGAAACCCCTGGGCGGGGAGTCGAGGTTCGGCGACGTCCTCTCCGTCGGCAACGTCGTCGCGGAGCGTGCGCCGGTGGCGTTCCTCGTGGTCGTCGCCGTCCTCACCCTGGCTGCAGGAGTCTACGCCACGAACATCGACACCTCGTTCGAGGACGAGGACTTCCTCCCTCCCGAGGAGACCCCCGGCTACCTCGACCACCTGCCGGAGGCGCTGCAGCCCGGCGAGTACACGGTCACGGAGACGCTGAACTTCCTAGAAGACCGGTTCGACAGCGGACAGGACGACCAGGTGACCGTCTACGTGGAGGGCCCTCTGCATCGGGACTACGCCCTCGAGTCCATCAGCAGGGGAGGCGAGAACCCGCCGGACAGCTTCCTCACCGACGACGGCTTCGCCGCCCGGTCGACGAGCGTCCTCGACGTGATAGACTCCCTGGCGGCGGAGGACGAGGAGTTCGGCGCTCTCGTCCGTCGCAACGACGTCGACGGCGACGGCGTGCCCGACCGGAACGTCGAAGAGGTGCTGGAGAGGTTGCTGGCTTCGGAGCACGGCCAGCAGGCGAGGGGGTACGTCTCCGACGACCTCAGGAGCGCCCGGGTGGTCTACTCCGTCGAGTCGGACGCCGAGGCGGGAGAGGTCGCCAGCGACGCAGCCGAGCTGGCGGATGGGTTCAGGCTCGACGCCACCGCGACCGGGCAGATAGTCGTGATGGACGAGGTCATCGAGATACTGTTCGAGTCCGCGATACTCGCGCTCGTCGTCGCGCTCGCCTTCACCGCAGTCTTCCTCGTCGCGGTCTACCACGTGCTGGAGGGTCGGGCGTCGCTCGGCGTCGCCAACCTCGTACCCATCGTCGTCGCCGTGGTGTTCCTCGCCGGCACGATGCCCGCCCTCGGGATACCGCTCAACGCGTTGACCGCGACCATACTCTCCATCGCCGTAGGGGTGGGTATCGCGTACAGCGTACACGTGACGCATCGTTTCGTCGACGAGTACAACGAGGACGGCGACGTCTCGAGGTCGGTGTCGACGACCCTTCGGGGCACGGGTGGCGCGCTCACCGGAAGCATGCTCACGACGGCGGGAGGCACCGGCGCGCTCGCGCTCGCGATAACCCCCGTGCTCGGACAGTTCGGTCTGCTGATGGGTATAAGCGTGGTTTACTCCTACGTGACGTCGATGCTGGTGCTGCCTTCGACGCTGGTGGTCTGGGAGAGGTACCTGGGATGAGACGGAGAGACGTCTACAGCTGACGGCTCAGCTGACGGAGCTTCCTCTTGTCATTCTCCGGAATTCGGGCGTGGTCGAGCGCCTCCTGTATCTTCGAGTGGTCCCGGCTCATCTGTTCCGCGAGCTCCAGCATCCGCTGTTCGTCGGGGTCCTCCTCGATCTGCCGCTTCAGCCTCTCGACCTCCCTCTCTATCGCTTGCATGGACGGCCATAACCTAGGGCGACCCTTAAACCTACGTCAGACAGCTGGCACATCCCCAAGGGCTTAAGCCGTCGAAGCAGCTACGATGAGGCGGTGCAGTCCGACGACAACCCAGGGGAAGAGGGGGGCGGGGACGCCGGCTACCGCCACGAGTTCCGGCGTGAGGGAGCGACGGTCGAGGTCGGCGTCCACCGCGACGGCAACAACGCCTTCGTCAGATGGAGGACAGACGGCCGGTCGGGTGAACACGGCGCCGTACACGCCGGCGACCTCGTCCTCAACTTCCCCGAGTTCGTCACCGGAGAGGAGGCCGCAGAGACCCTGGAGCTTCCGGAGCACGTTCTCGTGAAGCTCCGCGAGGACCTCGGGGAGCTGAGGGAGGAGATAACCGAGGGGATGTCGCAGGAGGAGATGGAGCGGGAGGAAGAGGACAGGAAGGTGTTCGAGCGTGCGCGCGAGATAAT
>CAZXNG010000022.1:0-10569 GCA_964642065.1 uncultured Halobacteriales archaeon | reverse complement strand
GCATCGGAGCCAACCAGCTGCTCGTCGAGGACCCCAGGGACTACGACGAGATATCTCGGCTCACCGACGAACACGACCCGATCGCGATGGTCGGCGTACCCACGCAGTTCCACGAGAGCGCCGACGAGGACCTCGACCTCATGGGCATCTCTGGCAGTGCACCGCTGAAGAGCGAGACCCGCGAGCGGTTCAGCAGCGGAGGCCGCGGCGTCACACAGGGCTACGGCCTGAGCGAGATGTCTCCCGTCACGCACTTCGACGTCGAGGGTATCGTCGAAGGTGTCGCGGGCACCTCCAACCGCAAGCTACCTTACGACGTCTCCACCATCGGCGTCCCCGTACCCGGCACAAGGGTCAGGCTTCTCGACCCCGAGACGGAGGAAGAGGTCGCCCTCGACGAAGCCGCGGAGGAGGACGTGACCGCGGAGATGCTGGTCGACGGACCCCAGCGGATGAAGGGATACGTCGAAGGCGGAGAGGACTTCTACGAGGGCTTCGTCCGCACCGGCGACTTCGTCAGGCTCGACAGCCGCGGCCGCTTCTACGTCGTCGACCGCGTCAAGGACATGATAAACGTCAGCGGCCTCAAGGTCTACAGCGAGGAGGTTGAGCAGGAGCTACAGAGACACCCCGACGTCGACCGAGCCGCCGTCGTCGGCCACCCCGACCCCGACCGACCAGGCAGCGAGATAGTCGGCGCGTACGTCGAGGCCGCCGGCGACGTAGAGCCGGAAGACGTCGTCGAACACCTCGACGGCAGCGTTGCCCGTCAGGCGGTGCCCGACCACGTCGAGGTGCTCGACGAGATACCGCTGACCCACATCGGCAAGATAGACAAGAAGAAGCTCAAGGAACGGTACGAGAGCCAGTAGAGCTCTTCCATCCGTCCGCGGTCGTCGTCTAACACCTCCATGGACACGACACCTCTAAGTCCGGCCGCCACTAACTCCGCCACAGTGTCCACGAGCGATAGACGGGTAGCGGAGAGACGGATACGTCGGCTGTTCGAGCTCGCGGAGGACGCCTCCTCCGTCGAGAGAGCGACGAAGTACGTAGAGCGCGCGCGAGAGGTCGCGGAACGCAGCCGAGTTCGCGTCTCGGGGGAGCTCAAATGCAGGTGCTGCGACGGATGTGGCCGGTACCTTCGACCGGGAGACAACGCCCGCGTACGTCTCCGTAGCGACAGAGGACACGTATCCGTTAGATGCATGGACTGCGGCGCCACTAATCGGAGACCGTACGACGACACGGAGGAAGTCGATGGATAGAGCCAGGCTGACGAGGTTCGGGAGCGCCGTCGCGCTGCTCGCGCTCGGCAGCTTGCTGATGGTCTACGGATTCAACGCCGGCCACGCCGAGCCATCACGGTTCTCCTTAGCCTACTACCTGACAGCAGTTCTGGGTGGTGCCGTCGCGGCGGCCGGAGTCCTCGGATTCCGCAGGCTCGGCCGCGCCGAAGACTGACTCCGCCAAGGTGCTGCCGTAGCCTCCGGCGGTACCCGTGTCGCAGACGTTAACCAGTCGGACCTCCACCTGAGACCATGTCCAACCGTCTCGCCGACGAGAAGAGCCCTTACCTCCTGCAGCACAGCGACAACCCCGTCGACTGGTACCCCTGGTGCGACGAAGCCTTCGAGGAAGCACGTGAACGAGACGTCCCCGTCTTCCTCAGCGTGGGATACAGCGCCTGCCACTGGTGCCACGTCATGGAGGACGAGTCGTTCGAGGACCCCGAGACCGCGGAGACGTTGAACGAGAGCTTCGTCTCCATCAAGGTCGACCGCGAGGAACGCCCGGACGTCGACCGCCTGTACCAGACGGTCTGCCAGATGACGACGGGTCAGGGGGGATGGCCGCTCAGCGTCTTCCTCACCCCGGACGGCCGGCCGTTCTACGCGGGAACCTACTACCCGCCCGAACCCAAACACCGGCGACCGAGCTTCCAGCAGGTTCTCGAGAACGTCGCGGAGAGCTGGGAGAGCAAGAGGGAGGAGATAGAGCAGCAGGCCGACGAGCTTACAGAACGAGCGCAGGCGCAGATGGACGGCGGGTCGACGGACGCAGGAGACGTAGCCGAACCGGACGACGAGGCCGACCCACTTCGGGCGGCTGCCGACGAGGCCGTCTCTCAGGCCGACCGAGAGTTCGGCGGATTCGGACGCGGTCAGAAGTTCCCCCACCCCGTCAGGATGGAGGCGTTGCTGCGCACCCACCACCGGACGGGGAACGACGACCACCTCGACGTCGCCGTCGAGACCCTCGACGCCATGGCATCGGGCGGGCTGTACGACCACCTCGGCGGCGGCTTCCACAGGTACTGCGTCGACCGCGGCTGGACGGTGCCCCACTTCGAGAAGATGCTTTACGACAACGCCTTGCTGCCGCGCGTCTACCTCCAGGCGTACCAGGTGACCGGACGTGAACGGTACGCCGACGTCGCACGCGAGACCTTAGAGTTCCTCGAACGCGAGATGCGGAGCGACGCCGGCGGCTTCTGCTCTACGCTCGACGCCGTCAGCGACGACGGCAGCGGCGAGGACGTCGAAGGCGCGTACTACACCTGGACCCCGGAACAGGTGGAGGGGGCGATGGAAGCCGAGGAGGCCGAAGCCTTCGGCGCGCGCTACGGCGTAACCGAGGAGGGCGACGTCGAAGCCGGCACCGTGCTCAACGTCGAGAAGACCGCTGCCGACGTCGCTGCAGTCCTGGAAGTCGACCTCGACCGCGCGGAGGAACTGCTCGCCTCCGCGGACGAAAAAGCGCGAGAGGCGCGCGACGACAGACCGATGCCGCGTCTCGACGACAAGGTGCTGTCGTCGTGGAACGGCCTCGCGGTCTCCGCGTACGCCGAAGCGGCGCTGACGTTCGACGTCGAGGGGTACGCCGCCACGGGTGAGGCGGCTCTGGAGTTCCTGAGAGACGAGATGTGGGACGGCGAGACCCTGTACCGGAGGTACCGCGACGGCGACGTGGCGGTCGAGGGATACCTCGAGGACTACGCCTTCGTCTCCCGCGGGGCCCTCCATCTGTACGAGGCGACCGGCGACCTCGATTACCTGGAGTTCGCGCTGTCGCTCGCGCGCGTCGTCGTCGACGACTTCCAGGCCGACGCCGGCGGCTTCTACTTCACCCGTGACGACGACCTCGTCGCACGACCGCGCGAGCAGACCGACGCCTCGACGCCCTCTAGCACCGGCGTCGCCGCCCGGACGCTGGCGGCTCTGTCGGCGTTCGATCCAACGCTCGAGGAACCGGCTCGCGCTGCGGTCGGTTCCGCCGACGTTACGGGTCAGCCTCTCGCCCACGTCTCTCTAGCGCTCGCCGACGACCGGATCCGCCGCGGGGCAACCGAGGTAGCGGTCTCCGACCTCGACGGCTGGAGGGGTTTTCTGGAGAACCGTTACCTGCCTGCGCGGCTGGTGACCGAGATACCCGAAGACGTGACCTCCGCGGGGGCTCTGCTCGGCGTTGACGACGCACCCTCCGTATGGAGAGGTAGAGAGGACGTATCGGGCGGGTTCGTCTGCCAAGGGTTCACGTGTTCCCCTACTCTCTCGACCCCTCGGGAGGCGGAGGAGTGGCTCGCCGGACGGCGGTGAGGCGGGTTCTGCGCAGCGACCTCCGGTAACGTGACCTTTTTAGAGTTCCGGCGTGAACCCACGGTATGGACGAGTTGATCGAGATAACCCAGAAGGCCGCGCGGAAGGTCGAGGACCTGCTCGACGAACGCGGCCTCGAGGGCCACGGGGTCAGCGTGGGCGTCGACTACGAGGGCGGCCAGGCGGCGTACACCCTGGAGTTCGAGGAGTCACCCGACGAGGACGACGTCGTGGTAGAGAGCAACGGAGTCGAGCTATACGTAGACGAGGAGTCCTCCGCAGCGGTCGAGGGCTCGAAGGTCGACTACGTCGTCGAGAACGGACGCGCGGGCTTCAAGGTGGTCAACGACGTCAAGAGCGACAGGTCGCAGGAGTTCGACGACAGCATACAGGGCCGAATCAAGGAGTTCCTCGCCGTCAACTTCCCCCAGATACAGGGACACGGCGGAGAAGCCGTCATCGAGGAGGTACGCGAGGACGAGGGCTACGTCCGCCTGAGTCTGGAGGGCGCCTGCAGCGGCTGCGGCATCAGCGACGCTACCTCGGACGCCATCAAGAACAACCTGCCTGCGAACGTCGAAGGCGTGACGAAGGTCGACATCTCCGCTGGAGACGGCGCCACTCAGATCGACCCACCTGTGTAGGTCTCTACCGCCGCCGGTACACCGACGTCGGCGCACCCGCTGGTTCTACGTAGTCCCCGCTCCCCGTTTCCGTCGTCCGCGGTTCGAGCCTAAAGCTATTTCAACCGACGGACGAAACCAGTCTACATGGCGGAAGACGAAGGCTCCGCGGACTCCGGCGCGGAGGAGGAACCGGAGGAAGAGGAGGAGTACTCCACCCGCGAGGACCTCGCGAAGCTCGGTTTCTACGACAACGACTACACGGAGTTCCCGCCCGAGCTCTCGGGAGTCAAGCGGTTCAAAGCCGACGGCGAGGCCGAACCGCTGATAGAGGCGCTCCAGCTTCCGGGATACGACGTCACCTTCATGCGTCTGGAGATGATAGAGGCGCTCGGCCGCATCGGCGACCCCGCGGCGGTCGAGGTTCTAGAGGGCGAGCTCCGCGACGGAGACACCCAGATAGAGGCGATGGAGGCGCTCGGCAGAATCGGGAGCGCCGACGCGGTCGAAGCGCTAGCCGACCTCCTCGACCCCGAGAAGAAGGTGAAGCCCCACGTCCGCGCGAAGGCAGCGGACACTGTGGGTGAGATAGGCGGTCAGGAGGCCGTCGAACCACTGGTGGAGGTGTTCGAGGTCGATGCACCGCAGGTCCGGGCGTCGGCCGCCTCCGCGCTGGGTGTGGCGGCTGAATCCGACGCCGACGCGGTCGAGGCGCTGTCGGAGCTCTTGAGGGACGACGACGAGGAACACGTGAGGGCAGCGGCTGCGAAGGCGCTGTCAGAGATGGAGGCCGACGCCGCCGCGGACACCCTCGCGGAGTTCGAGGACGACCACAACCAGCTGGTTGCAGAGGCCGCACGGTAGCAGCAGCGGACCCGAAGGACAGGCCGCACCGTCCTTTCAGGTTTAGAGGTCGTCCGCTACCATCTCAAGAGGTACTCCACCGTGCGAGAGCAGCCGCAGGCCGAACTCCTGCAGCCCGAGACCGGAGTCGCTCCACAGCGCCCTGATTCGGGTCGAGCCGACGACCCGAGACACCTGCGCTCCGGGGTCGGAGGCGTACGACCTCACCTCGTCGACCGCGGCCTCCGACTCCATCCCAGCCTCCTCCACGAGATAGCTCGCGGCCTCTCTGACGCTCATCTCGCCGGTCTGAAGCAGGACGTCGGCCTTCGCGCGGCACGCGGCGGCCACGCGGTTGCGGCTGCGGACGAGCGCGAGGTCGGGGTGGAAGCCACGTTCCACCATGGCTCGTTCGGCTTGGTCGCGCCATCCCTCCACGAGGTCGTCGCCGAAGCTGTTGAACCAGCCGAGCAACGCCGTCGCACGAGGTGCTTCCTCGCAGGCGTAGACCTGCTGGACGTGGTGGCCGGGGTAGAGGTCTCCGACCGCCCTTCCCGCTATCTCCGGTCGGCTGTGCTCCTGCAGCGCGTCGTTGGACTTCGGACGCGTGACGTAGAACGTCGCGGAGGATTCGCCGTAGGGCTTCGGCCCCGAGTAGCTCACGAGCGGCACCAGGGGGGCGAGGTACTCTGGCGTCTCCGCTACCTCGACGCCGGCGGAGTCCGGTAGCGGTACGACCTCCTTAGCCTCGGTCCTCGCCTCCGCCACACGCTCCGCGTACTCCGCGACGACGTCGTTCGGAGCAGGAACGTCCTCACGTATCCTCTCGACGGCCCCGTCCGCTCCACCGTCACCGTCGACTACTGTGGCGAGCTCCTGCTCCGCACGGGCGAGCTCCCTCTCCGCGATGTCGACGACCTCCTCGGGTTCCGGTATCATCCTGAGGTCGAACAGCTCCGCGAGCGCGTCCTCGCCGACCCGCCAATCCTCGCCGGCGTCGAGGCTCCGGAGCCAGCTCTCGTGTTCGTCGAACGCTTCGACGACGTCCTCGGCGGCGCTGTTGACCCTGTAGGAGACGTCCTGTCGCTCGAGCTCACCGGCGGCGTCGGCGACGACCTGGAGCAGAGGCGCGACCTCGTCGCAGGCGTCTATCTCGCGGTCGACGAACACCTCCTTCGGCTCCGACACCCGACTCCGGACCTCCTCGAGGTACCGCGGCACCTCCTCCAGCCGCTCGGCGATGCACTCCATCCGCTCCTCCAGCGGCCTGGTTTCGTCGGAGAACAGGGGGTAGACGAACGAGTAGAGGGCGTCGACGGTCATGGGATCCTGCTCCCAGAGACGTAGCTCGTCCATCTCGTAGACGTCGTACTCCAGAGCAGCCTCCGCGACTTCTGCGACGAAGCCCTCTCGGCCCTGCACATCCTCCAGCAGCTCGTTCGCGGCCCCTATCTCCTCCTCGACCGCGGCGCGGCCGCCGTCCGGCAGCTCGTCGTCGTGTTCGTGGACGCCAAGCACCGTCGCTATGTGGGGGTTGCGTTCGAGGGAGTTCTCGACGTAGCTTTCGAGGAGCCGTTCGACGTCGTCGGTCACCGGACGACCACCTCGACGGTGCGGCTGCGTGGTCCGTCGCACTCGACGAACAGCACGCTCTGCCAGGTGCCTAGCGAGAGCTCGCCGTCCTCGACTGGGACCGAGACGTCGCTGCCGACGAGCGTCGCCCGCAGGTGAGAGTCGGCGTTGCCGTCGAGAGCGTCGTGAGCGTGACCTTCGTCCGGAACCAGGTCTTCGAGGTAGCTCTCTATGTCGGCGACGAGGTTCGACTCCGCCTCCTGTACCACGACGCCCGCGGTGGTGTGGCGGACGAAGACAGTGCAGACACCGGAGGCGTTCGCCGGAACCGCCTCCTCCACCCGGTCGGTTACGTCTACGACCTCGGTCTTCTTCGAAGTCTCGACCTCGAACTCCGTCATCCATCCGCCTCCGAGGCCAGCGCCGACGCCACGTCCTCGACGTCCTCCATCACGCCGTCGGCGTCCACCGTCAGTATCTTGCGGTCCTCCATCAACACCTCTCCGTCGACGACGGTGTGGACTACGTCGGCGCCGTTCGCCGCGTAGACGAGGTGGCTGACGACGTCGTGACGGGGTCTCAGGTGGGCGGCGTCGAGGTCCACGACAGCGAGGTCCGCCGGCCGGCCCTCCTCTACCGCTCCCGCGTCGAACCCGAGGACGTCGGCTCCGTTAGCGGTCGCCATCTCCAGCGCGGTTTCGGCGGGTACGGCTGCGGCGTCGTCGCTCCAGACCTTCGCGAGCAGTGCCGCCGTACGGGTCTCCTCCCACATGTCGAGGTCGTTGTTCGAAGCCGGTCCGTCGGTGCCGATGCAGACGGGAACACCGGCCTCCAGCATCCCGGCGACGGGGGCGACGCCCGCTGCGAGCTTCGCGTTCGCGGACGGGCAGTGGGCGACGCCGACGCCCCGTCGCGACAACAGAGCGAGCTCGTCTGCGTCGAGGTGTACTCCGTGTGCGACGTACGCGTCCGCGCTCCAGAACCCGAGGTCGTCGAGCCTGCGCGCAGGAGTCGAACCGTGTTCCGCGACGCTGTCGTCGACCTCACACTCGGTCTCGCTGAGGTGGGTGTGGAGCACGACATCCTCCTCGACGGCGGCTTCCGCGGCCCGCTCCAGCGTGTCGGTGTCGCAGGTGTACGGGGCGTGCGGCGTTATCATCGTCCGCACGCGGCCGCCGTGGGTTCCCCCGTACTCGCGGGCGAACTCCACGCAGTCCTCGAACTCCTCCCGCGCTTCTTCCTCGTCCTTCCCCACGGTGATGGCGCCGTAGCCGAGACACGCCTTCAGGCCGGAGTCGCCGACGGCTTCTGCGACGCGCTCCATCTCGAAGTACATGTCCGCGAAGCAGGTGGTGCCGGAACGTATCATCTCGACCGCGGCGAGACGCGCGCCGGCTTCGACGTCGTCGCCCGTGAGCAAGGCCTCCATCGGCCAGATCTCGTCCTCCAGCCATCTGTCGAGCGGCATGTCGTCGGCGTATCCGCGGAACAGCGTCATCGCTGCATGCGTGTGCGCGTTCACCATGCCGGGTGTGACGACGCAGCCCTCGCAGTCGACCGTCCGGTCGGCGTCCTCGATCTCCCCCACTTCGCGTATCTCTCCGTCGTCGACGCCGACGTCGGCGTCGACCACGCCGCCGGGGGTCAACACGACTCCGTCCCTCAGGCATAGATCCATGGATACGGAGTCGGACGGGGAAACCTAAAGTACGTCGGTGACCGACGGGTAGCCGTGTCGTACAGAGCTAGGGTAGAGACCCCCGCCCGCCTGCACTTCGGCTTCCTGTCGCTGTCGCGTTCACGGGACAGGCTCTACGGCGGACTCGGCGCAGCCGTAGACCGTCCGGGAGTCGTCGTCGAAGCCACGCCCTCCGACTCCGTCGAAGTCGAGGTGGCGGACGACGTCGTCGACCACGACCTCCAGGGTCGAAGGGTGGAAAGCTATCTGGTAGACGCCGTCGAGCATCTGGACGTATCCGGTGCGTCCGTCCGGCTGGAGTCCGGTGTACCCGTCCACGCCGGCCTCGGCAGCGGCACCCAGACGTCGCTGGCTGTGGCGGAGGCCGTGGCTCTGGCACACGGAGAGGAGGTGGATCTGCTGGAGGCGGCGAGGGCCCTCGGACGCGGCAGCCGGAGCGGCGTCGGCGTCGGAGTCTACCGCCACGGAGGTTTCGTCGTGGACGCGGGCGTGTCGACGGAGTCGGAGGACGAAGTCCCCCGTGTCTCCGCGAGACACCGGCTACCCACCACATGGAGGTTCGTCGTCGTTCCAGGTGACGGACGCGGCACCCACGGCGAGGTGGAGGACGACCTGCTGGACGACGTCGTCTCCTCGTCCTCCGACGCGCGGCGACCAGCCCTGGACGCCCTAACTTCACAGGTGCTGCCTGGCGCCGCGGAGGGGGACGTGGAGCTTTTCGGCGCGGGTGTGAGCCGGGTGGGCGCGGCGAACGGCGACGTCTACCGGGAGTCGGGGGTTCAGGACGGAAGGTACTCCCGGGCGGAGGTCGTCGAGGAGCTCGAGGAGATGGACGAGGTGTACGGCGCAGGGCAGTCCTCCTGGGGGCCGACGGTCTACGGTCTCACCACGGTCGAAGAAGCCGACGAGGTGGCTGCCGCGTTCGACGACGCCTACGTGGTGAAGCCCGACGGCCGAGGCGCCGTGTCGACCGTCACCCCGGTGTGACTCGGCGCGAGACGTCCTCAGATGTGTCGGATACAGCGAAGGGGTCAGTCCTCTTGCCTGATGACTCCGGAGAGCTTCTTCCGTAGCGACTCTCCCGTGTCGTGGACGAGGAAGTACGCGGTCTCTCCGTTGCGGTAGTAGGAGCGGACCTCGCGGTTCTTCTCGAAACCGAGGTGGCGGTAGAACTCGAGCGCGTTCTCGTTCGACTCCCGGGTGTGGCAGGAGACCTTCGAGTGGTCGGCCTCTATCTCCTCGACGAGCGCTCGGCCGAGCCCTTCGCCCCGGTGCTCCGGCTCCACCCCGAGGAACAGCAGGTATCCGTCGTTACGGACGACAGAGAACGCTACGACCTCGTCGTCTTCGAGGAACAGGTGGTCGGTGTTGTTCTCGTAGGACTCGTGGAAGAAGTCGTACGTCTGCTGGAGGTAGCCCTCGTCCTCCCGGATCCTCTCCTTGACGTCCCACGCCTCCTCGGCGTAGGAGTCGTCGTGTGGCGGGATGCGTTCGTACTCCACGGCTACAGATGGTCTCCCTTCGTCTGCCGTCGACATAACTCCAACGCCCAACATATCTGTTATGCGTACCGAATGCGTTATGCTTATCTGGGGCGTGACGCATGGACGTAGGTACGGAACCGAGAGCGTCGGAGTCGGGGCGCAGGAGACCGGACTCCCTGACCCACGACGTACCCCACGACACGAGACAAAGACATGGTTCAGATAACCCTGATACAGCTCGACAACTACGGCCCCTGGACCGTGACGCCGGAGCCCAGGAGGGAAGCCGACCTCCAGGCCCTCCAGGCCGACATGTACAGCGACGTCAGCCAGGGCTTCGGAGCCCACGGATGTCTGGCGTTCTACAACAGGTTCGACAACATGGTCTCGGTCTCCGAGGGCATGAGCCGCGGCGACCACCGCCGGATACAGGAGACCCTCAACAACCGGTACCCCGTCACGGTGTCGATGACCGCCGCGTCGGCCGACACCCCGCGCGAATCAGTAGCCGAGGCGACGTCCCTGATGCAGCGCGAAGGCAGCGCACAGGACGCCGGCCGGGAGAGCAGCCTCGTCCACGCAGGAACCCCCTCTAGGGGGGTGGAGATAGCGCACTTCGACGTCGAAGACGCCACCCGGAGGTACACCGACGAGGTCGACGCCTTCGACGCGAGCCTCCGGATACAGCGCACCTACACCGAGCTCGCCGCCGAGATGTGGGAGGAACACGGCTCCGCCACCTTCTTCGT